>JALURD010000045.1 GCA_027057815.1 Acidilobaceae archaeon
TTTCACGAACTCGTCTGTTATGTTAGCTATGGTGATAGCGCCCGAAAACTTGCCGCTGAACTCCCAGAGCCATTTAGGCCTAGGCTGGACCTCCAACTGACCGTAGAACTCTACTATGACTAGGTCATGCCTGATCCCAGTGACGAGTCCGAGCACGCTGCTTCCTGGCCCTGGCATGCGCGGCTTCTTCGCCGGGGTTACTGTTACTACCTTCGTCCTAGCGTCGAACCTAGCGGTCCCAGCCACGGCCGCCCTTAAGACGCCGTTCTCCTCGTCCACATATACACCCTCGCCTGGGAGGTACTCCTCAAGACCTGCTAGCACCTCGCCCGGGACCACCTTCCTCTCTACGGAATTCAACGACATCTACTTCTACCCTCCTCACCCTGCTCGTATGGTGTTCCATCTCAGCTGGTAGTGGGAACCAGGCTTTTTCAAGTAAGTTGGCCTTATAGCCGTGCTTCTCCGCTTCCCTCGAGTGGAAGTCGAAGTTGCCACTCTTGAGTATAGCGTACACTGCCCTGGCCCTGATACTCATAGCGTACCTGAGGATCTCCCAGTCAGCACCTCTCCTGTGAACGCCGAAGGGTGGATTCGTTACAACCACATCCACCATCCCCGATGTTAGGGGGCCGCTCTCACCGGAGACCCTGCTGGCGATGAACTCGACCAGGCCGGCTACGCCGAGCTCCTCCGCCGCCCTAATACACAGGGGTGCTAGGCGTTCATCCACCTCGACCGCTATCACCTTTGCCCCTGTGACTAGCGCAGCAGCTGCAGCCAGGCGGCACGTGCCAGCCCCGAGGTCGGCTATGATCTCGGGTTCATCCCTTGAAGCGTAGAGAGCGAGCTTTAGGGCCAACTCTGCCGGTGTCGTATACTGCTCTAGGTCTATGCGGGGCTGAGGAATCCTAGGGGCAGCCTTCTCGAGGATCCTGGCTAGCCTGTGGAGGCGCACAACGCCGTCACCAGGGGAACCTGTACGGCTCCAGCCTGCCCTCGAGGGCCATTACAGCCTCCCCCGGGGTTAGGACGGGTTTATGGTACTCGTATACGTCGTCGATGGGTACTCTCGGACAGCTCGTGACGACGAAGACCTCATACCAGGGCTCGTCAATAGCTTTTAGTGTGTCGAGGCCTGTCACCTCGGCGGCGTGAACCCTGTATTCAACGCCTCTACTCTCCATGAGGCTAGTCAGCCTCTTCAGCAGCCAAGGCCTGTACTGCCCAGACTTTAGCCCGAGGAGGATCCCCCACCGCCTTGTCTCCATGGCCTGGGAGACCTTGAAGAGCCTGACCCTAAGGAACCTCTCTCCGATGGGTGTGAGATCCTCTACCCTCAAAGTGTAAGGGTCAACCTTGACGACGGGTTTGAGCGTGGCCAGGTAGAGGCCGAGCCCGTGGAATAGGCCTCCGCCCACAAATACGAAGCCCTCAGCCTTAGCTCGGAGGGCAACCCTGTAATCGCAGCCTATGACCTGTCCATCCAGGAAGAAGGGTGGCGTCCCGTGTGGCACCTCGGCTTCAAGGCCAGCGGCCTTCAAGGCAGCTGCGACCTGCGGGAGGACCTTAACGTGCTGTATCGAGCCGACCACAGCAACCCTCCCGACTCCCCGCCTAGAAAGCAACTGTGCAGCCTCCTCTGCCAGCTCGCTCGGTATACTAGACATGTGGAAGGCTGGGTCGAACACCACCAAGTCGGGCACGCTTCTGCCGTCGGCTAGCTCCGGCGGGTAAGGCGTGTGGCCTAGGTGAACTACAAGGTCGGGCTTGAGAAGCGACACTTTATCCAAGTGTAGGTCACAAGCGCCGAACACACTGTCGCTATGTATAAGCACCTCGGCCCCCGTGACATTCTTAATG
>JALURD010000046.1 GCA_027057815.1 Acidilobaceae archaeon
ATATAATAGGTTCTTCTCGAGAATGTACCAGGTACCGCGGACACTCTGGCATAACACCCCTCAAGAGTGTATGTTATTTAGTAGGGTTAATAGGTTCGGAAGAAGCGGATACTAGATGTAGAAAATGTTTATAGAAAAGGGAAACACTATGCAGGGAGGGATTACTGGGGGAATAGTGGCGTCACCATAGAGGCTTGCCTAAGCCTAGAGTTTCATCCGTCTTCCGTATGCTGTCTTCACGGCTGGCTATGTTCATGACGGCTCTTATGGCGTCGATGTTTTCTGGCACTACTATAGACTCCTGGTGGACAGCCTGGAAGAGAATGACTTCATCGCCGTTCACCGTTATTGAATCTTTGAACACGACCAGTTCAGGTACATCGCTCCGTGGCCTGCCAGCGTCGCGTGCGGCTTCTATGACCTCGGCCGTGCTCTTTATGCCTGTTCTCTTTGTATCCACCAAGATTATCCTCCTTGTTGATTGTAGGGCTTGGAGAACCTCCTCAATGGAGGCCTGGCGTGATAGTTTTATGTTAACTAAATGAACGTGCATTAAAGTTGTTGGCACAACGACTGCGGCTGTGATTATGTCGAGCCAAGGTAGTACGGTCTTAACGTCTTCTCCGTGGTGGCTTGGAAGCTTGACGGGGTCTAGGTTAATGGAGTTTACTGGGCCTCTCTTGATTTCCTTGGGGTCAGCGGCTCTCCTCACTATAGTAGCCCTCACGGATTTCACGCCGATAGCATTGTGGAGGGTACATATAAGCCTAAGTAGGCCCGTGGTATTGCATGATACTACTCTTACACTCCTCCTGCCTACAGCTTCGTCGTAGTTACATAGAGAACTAAAGGAGACTTCTGCCACGTGGGTCTTCTCGCCGCCTTGGTATATCGCTTTAACGCCTACCTCTTCATAGAGGGGCTTGTATTTGGCTCCGACGCCTCCGGGGGTCGCGTCTACTATAACGTCTACTTGACCCAGAAGGTCTTGGAGGGTCCCTGAAACGGGTATGCCAGCTGATGCGAAGGCTTTGGCTGAGTCGGCGTCAGGCGCGTATATCTTTAGTCCCTTCTTGACTGCTTGAAGCGCCACGTAGTCTGGTTTAGTCTTAACTATTCCGACTAATTCGATATCGTCCTGCTTGAGAATGGCGTCAGCAACCCTCTTGCCTATGGTTCCGTACCCGTTAATCCCGACCCGAACCATTTAGACCAACCCCCAGCCAAAATCAGCCGCTATAAATCTGCCAGGATTTATGGAGAGCTACAATGCCGGGGAGAGCCTCCCCGGCGAGTATATAGAGCAGTGCGCCGCCGGCAACGCTCACGTGGCCCGCTCGTCTACGTAGCTCGGGGGGCATAAGGGATAGGATCATGTTAAAGTGGCCTCCACCGAAAATGGTATATGCGCCCGATTCTAGAGCAGCCTCAACCAGTTTAATCGTGCCGTTTCTGAACCTCTCATCCTCTACAACGCCCGCTGGACCCTTCATTATGACCGTGCCCGCTGACTTGATAATCTTTGAGTATTCGCTGATTGTTTCAGGGCCTATGTCCTTAGGCCATCCTTTAAGCGCGTGGGCACCCATAACTTCAACGTTACCATTATCTTCAACCAGGAAGTCAACCGGAACCCTAATGGGTGCCCCTTCTCCTATGAGTCTACGGGCTCTCTCAAGTACTTGTGGCCCACCCTTCTTTTCCACTAACTTTATCGCTTCCCCGATATTCTCGCCCCTTGCGGCTATGAAGAGGAGGGCTGTTAGCCCGGTTGTTAGTATTTCATCGGCGGCGCCACTCTCGTAGAGGTACTCGATCACTTTTATCATATCCTTCAATTTAGAGCCGCCTAGAACAAACACGCGCGGCCTCCTCCCGGACTCTAGGGCTTTACTAACTGCTCGCAGCTCTGCTTCCATTAGCCTGCCGGCAGCGCTTGGCAGGCTTAGTGGAAGACCGACTATGCTGGCCTGGCTCCTGTGAGCCGCCGAGAATGCATCGTTTACAAAGCAGTCGAAGTGTGGTGAGAGTCTCTTGACGAATATGCTTTTAGCGTGGACCTCGGGCGGTGCTTCCACGTAGTCCTCCGAGTATATTCGAGTGTTGTCGAGCATGATCACGTCGCCTGGCTTAATCTTCTTTATTCGCTCAATAGCCGCAGGCCCAATAACGTCTGGTATGAATTCCACGTTAGTTCCCAATAATTCTGAGAGCAGGCTGGCGTGGATGTCGAGGCTTCTGAAGTCATCCTCGCCGGGCCTGCCCTGGTGGCTTAACAGCACTAAGCCTGCGCCTTTGTCGAGTAATTCTCGTAATGTTGGTAGGTGAGCTCTGAACCTGGTATCATCAAGTATCTTATCGTTTTTGATGGGTGAGTTTAGGTCAAGCCTTACTAGTATCCTGCCGGTGCAGGTAATGTCGTCTAGCGTGGGTATCCTTAATCCAAGGACTTCGATCGCCACTACTGCCACCGATCAGAGAGGTGAGAGTTTCAGAAAAAAACCATCACCTGGCAGAGGTGGTAGTTAGCGTAGAGGCTGTGACGGCTGGGGGAGAGCAATAATGGTTAGAATAAGATGGTGTGGCCACTCATACTTCATAATAGAGCACTCAAAAGGTTCTATAGCTATAGATCCACATGATGGCGGAAGCATAGGCGTAACTACTTGCAGGTATCAGGCGGACATTGTTCTAGTAACACATAACCACTTCGATCACAACGCAGTGGAAGTCGCCTCAGGTCCAGGGACTAGGGTCGTTAAGTGGAAGACGGGCGAGGTTATCAGAGACCCTAATGTTAGAGGGTTCATGTTCTACCATGACAAGTCTTCGGGAAGGCTCAGAGGCTCCGTTGTAGCCTACTTAATAGATGTCGATGAGGTCCGCATTTTGCATCTATCCGACATAGGCCACATACCCCCTAAAGAGGCTATAGAAAGTATTGGGAAAGTCGACGTGTTGTTGGTGCCTGTGGGAGGCGTTTACACTATAGATGCAAACGAGGCATGGGAGCTTATCCAACTAGTAAAGCCCAAAATAGCAGTACCAATGCATTACTGGGTAGAAGGGGTTATACTGCCTCTCGACCCGCTGGAGAGATTCCTTAACGTAATAAAGGCGCCCAGAGAACGCTTGGAAGACAGTGAGTTTGAGGTTACTAGGCATAGTTTACCCGAAAGAACCCACGTATTCCTGCCCAAACCACCTAGAACACTGTGGAGCGAAGGAGAGGCTACAGGATACTAGCTTTCCTTGAAAACAGGATCTCAAAGACTTATTCTAGATTTTAGTTAAGCCTAATGATTAAAAAAGAATGCCGAACAGCAAAGTGAGCTTTATGGCGCCGGGGGTGGGATTCGAACCCACGCGCCCCTCTCGGGGCAACGGGTCTCAAGCCCGTCCCCTTGGGCCGCTCGGGCACCCCGGCGCGCATTCTACTTTACAGCCTGTGGGGGCTTAAAGAGATAAACGCTATCCCGAACTGCTATTCGAAAATCGTATTCTCTACGGGGATCTTGATAAATTCGACTTTCCATTATGCAAAGCGTTTCAATATTTAATGATACAGCGAATAAGGAGCGGTATCTTGGGGAATACTTGATTACCTGGCTGCCGGACGTGGCCTCACCTGCTTGATCTCGATGTAAACTTTATCTGGGACTCTTATTCTCATAAGTTTTCTTAGAACACGCTCGTCTGCTTCTATGTCGATTAAACGTTTGTGTATTCTCATCTCCCAGTGCTCCCATACCTTCGATCCTTCACCGTGGGGTAGCCTGAAGACAGGGATTCTGAGCCTCTTAGTTGGCAGAGGTACTGGGCCACGCATGGGAACGCCCGTCTTCTCAGCTATTTCCTTGATTTGCTTAACTACTTCTTCCAGTTTCCTTACGTCTGTGCTCCACAGCCATATTCTCAGCTTGAACGCCATGTCCCTAGTCACCCTGGGGGAGCGGATGGACCTCTCAGGGTATATAAAAACTAGGGAGCCAAAAATGGAGGCAGAAGCTCGGCTAATTTCACTAGGAACGCGAGGTTAATGGGGATAGGGCTACTTAGCCCTTATCTCTACCTTGGCTGGCTTGACGTCGACTACGATACCGATTCCAATGGTCCTGTTCATGTCTCTCATAGCGAATCTTCCGAGTGGCGGGAAGTCGCTGAACTTCTCTATAACCATCGGCTTTATGGGCTTGAACTTGACCACGGCAACATCGCCTGGCTTTAAGAATGCAGGCTTCTCCTCGATTACCTTGCCGGTCCTTGGGTCGAGCTTGGCAACTATCTCAACCATCCTAGCGCTTACGCTGGCTGTGTGGGCGTGGATTACTGGCGTGTAGCCCGGAGCGATGGCGCTCGGGTGCCATATTACGAAGACCCTTGCGGTGAACTCGTCGGCCACGGTGGGTGGGTTGTCTAGGTGGCCAGCTACGTCGCCCCTCCTGATCTCCTTAGCGCTCACGCCTCTAATGTTGAATCCAATGTTGTCGCCAGGCTCGGCCTTCTGCAGGTCCTGGTAGTGCATCTGTATGCTCCTGACTTCGCCGACTACGCCCGGCGGCATTATTACTACCTTGTCGCCAACCTTAAGGACGCCGGTTTCGACCCTACCCACCGGGACAGTGCCGACTCCAGGAATTGTGTATACGTTCTGTATGGGTATCCTGAGTGGCTTGTCGACGGGCTTCTTAGGTGGCTGTAGCTGGTCGAGGGCCTCAACTAGCGTTGGACCATTGTACCATGGCATGTTGGGGCTCCTCTCGATTAGGTTGTCGCCGAGCCACGCGCTGATGGGTATGAATGGTATCTTATCAGGGTTGTAACCTAGGCCCTTCATGAACTTCTTTAGCACTGCAACTATCTGCTCATATCTCTTCTTGTCCCACGGAGGCTCGGTAGCGTCCATCTTGTTGACTGCTACTATGATCTGCTCGATACCCATAGTCTTGGCTAGGAGCAGGTGCTCTCTAGTCTGGCCCTCAGGGCTCATGCCAGCCTCGAACTCACCCTTCCTAGCCGAGACTACTAGGATGGCGGCGTCAGCCTGGCTAGCACCGGTTATCATGTTCTTAACGAAGTCTCTGTGGCCGGGAGCGTCGATTACTGTGAATATGTACTTCTTAGTTTCGAACTTCATAAAGGTTAGGTCAATGGTGATACCTCTCTCACGCTCCTCTTTCATCTTGTCGAGGATCCAGGCGAACTTGAAGCTCTCCTTACCCTTGGCCTTAGCCTGCTCCTCAAGCTCCTTCAGCTTCTTTTCATCGATTAGTCCAAGCCTGTAAAGCAGGTGGCCAACCATGGTGCTCTTGCCATGGTCTACGTGGCCTATTACCACCAGGTTCAAGTGTGGCTTCTCGGGCATTCCCAACTCCCTCCTCAGCCTGCCGAGTGGGGTCTAACGGCTTCACCTTAAAAAGATAGCCCTACCAAGAAGCCCATAATAGTGGGCCGGAAGTTGGTGTAGAAGATGTTACCTCGAGCTGAGGGCGATCCTCTCTATCTCCTCCTTCTGCCTTATGGCATAGCTCTGAGGGTCTCCCCTTGCTGCCAGGATTATCTCCTCTGCCAAGCACTCCTCGATGGGCTTGGGGTTATTGAACGCGCAAAGCCTTGCACCCTCAGTAATGAAGCGTAAGGCTAGGTCGACCCTTCTTTGCGGCGCGACGTCTACTGATACTCTGTACGTTATACCGCCATACATTATCCTAGTGGTCTCCTCCCTCGGCGCTGCGTTTTCTATGGCTCTCACAAGGACTTGGATGGGGTTCTCGCCTGTCTCAAAGTAGATTATGTCAAATGCGGTCTTAACGATGTTGTATGCCAAGTGTTTCTTGCCTCCGTTCCTGCCCGGCCTCATTAGTTTGTTCATTAGCCTCTCCACTATGGGTACCTCAGCCTTCCCGAACCTCCTATGCTCATGCCTTCCGCCTGTATGCGGGAGCCATACTGGCTTTAGGGATATGTAGCGTTTCAGGCTTGGATCCCTTATCTCAACGCCGACCCAGCTCCACTTACCGAAGAGTCTAATGGAGTCAGCTCTAACTTCGATGCCATCCGGAAGCATTGGCTCCTGGCCTTGAGCCGACACGGCTGTCTCCCACCTCTCCCGCCTTCCACCGGCCTATTAGAGACCTTAATTTATAGCGCTCCCTGTACTTGCCGCGGCGGGGAGGGTAGAGCTATTTAACTCCACCCGCCTCAATTGACTCTCGCTGAGGAGCTTAGAGGTGCCCTCAGATCATGAGTGAAGGCAGGCTTCTGAGAGTCGATGACGTCAAAGTTTTTGCTGCCCAGGCGAGTCCAGTAAGCGTCATTATAGGCATGGAGCTATACCTGGAGGATGGCAGGACCTTCACTATGTACAATATTCCCCTGGAGGTCGCACTGGCTGTAAGGGCGCTTAAGGAGGATGGAGAATATCCCATGAGGAAGAGTGTTTTCGACTTCCTAGCAAACTATGAGCCGTTCAAGGACGCTATAGCCAGGAATTTGAAGAGGGTTGTAATAAATGAGGTGGATAAGGCTACCGGGCTATATACGGCAACAGTTGAATTCGAGGATGACGGGTTCAGGACGAGCATCAAAATGATACCAAGCCATGCGGTATTCCTGGCACTCCTGGCTGACGCGCCTATTTATGTGGATGATAAACTCCTAGAATTGGAGGGCTTGATGGGTGAGGAGGAGGATTAGGGCGCCCGGGCCCAGCTACCTTCTGGGCTTCTGCCGCTTGCCTTCCCAGAGGGCTTTCAGGGAGACACCGTTGACCATGACAACCCTATACCTGACGCCAGGGATGTCGCCCATAGATCTACCTCTTGGCCCTCCGATGCCTTCTATAATGACTTCATCGTGTTCATCTATGTATTCGATACCGCCGTCCCTCGGCACGAACGCCGTCACAACCTTCTTATTCTTGACTAGCTGAACCCTAACACACTTTCTTAGAGCCGAGTTGGGTTGCCTAGCCTCGACGCCAACCTTCTCCAGGACAATGCCACGAGCCATAGGAGCGCCCTCTAGTGGGTCATACTTCTTCTTTAACCCAAGCATCTTTATCTTGAACTCTCTCTGGCTCCACCTGAACTTGAGCCTCTTCTTCCTTAGCTTCCTTGCAGCAAACATTCCTGCAGGAGCCTTCTTTCCGGCCAACCCTGGCAACCCCCCATGTATCCTCGGGCTACCGTCGTCTGCGGGGTTTAAGAGTTGCACTCAGCTACCTAATAACCACGTTTGAGACACCGAACATCTCTCTTAGCACCAGTCGGGCCCTATTGATTACCCTGCCGCCCCGGCCTATGGCTCTACCTTTATCCTCTTCAGGTACGCGTAGAATGACTAGGGTTGAGTCTTCCCTGTTGACTACATCGATGCGTTCTATTTTGACGTTGGGGAATAGGTTTCTAACCATCTCGACTAGGTCATCACTGTACTCGACAACATCTATGTTTTTCTTGAGGAGGTCTCTTAGAATCTTAATTTTCTGGCCCCTTCTACCTATGACTTTCCCCGCGTCTCCCTTTTTGACCACGCAGATAAGTCTATTGTTTTCGTCGTTAATACAACGATAAACTAAGGCTCCCGTGAGGTCTTGGATTATTGAAATGTAGCGCATCTCTTCTACTGTTATCTTGCCGCCCTCCGACAACGTATTCCTACACCCCTCAGCAGGCGACGTTACCTGCTGGGTGCAGCCAGCTCGAGTATCCTTGACTGTCCTTCATCTATAACTGCTATCATGGAGATCTTGAAGGGCTTACCGCACGCTACTCCCAGGTCGAAACTCGTGCCAGGATACGTGTAGACCGGGATCCCTGCGAGTTTGGCGTAATATAGTACACGCTCCCTGTACTCGGGGGGTGCGTTCTCAGCTATTATGACCATCTTAGCTTCCCCTCTAAGTACTGCCTTGATAGTCTTACGAGCGCCCAAATAATACTTGCCAGTCTTGATTAGGTTCTTCAGCTCCCGCTCCACAGACATACTCATACCCTGCCACCCCTTTCATAGTGTTTAGCTCTCTCTCCGTATTGCCGGCCTGGCTGGAGCGCCGACCATTATCAAACCGGTTCCCACCGGGGCCACGAGGCCAGCTATAACGGTTTCTGTTACACCCTTGAATTCTTCAACCTCGCCCCTAGCGGCGGCTTCGAAGAGGTTCTTGGTTGTTATCTCGAATGCCGCTCTGGCGAACACGCTTTCCTTGTCGCCAACCACCCCAAGCCTGCCTATCTGCCTGACCCTACCTGTCCACGTCATTAGATCAGCTACGAGCATCAGGTGCCTGACATCAACGTCAAGACCGCTCTGTTCGAGGACCTCCTTCATCTCGTTAATTATAGCATTCCTAGCAGCTTCGATGCCGAGAACTCTGGCGATTTCGTGTATATTGTTTGAGATGGTTTTGGTGTGGTCTACTCCTCTCATTCTGAGAGCCTCTTCGAGGTTTGTTCCATCTGTTATTATGGTTTTGAATGCTTTCTTCTTTTCACCATTTACTTCAACCTCTTCAACTTGAATGATAGCTCTGCGGACCCCCTTTACTCCCTTCAAGTATAACCTGCGGATCTTATTTTCAATGGCTCTATATGCGGCTGGATTACCGTAATCTATGGGTCTCAAGTGCTTCTCCGAAACAGTCAAGTATATCGTATTATTTTCTTCGTCTATTTCGATTTCCCCGAGTTTAGCTTTCTTAAGGGCTCCAACTACCATGTCAATGGTAACGCCTTTGTCAGCCATCATTTCTGGGTCCAGCTTGATTATGAAGAGGTTGCTGCCAAGCTCGTATTCGATATCTTCTATAACGTTCTCTATAATGGTGTACTCTAGTCTTCTCGCGATCTCCTTTACCTTCTCTTCGTTAAACCAGAGTTCAGGCGCAATGTAAACTTTCATGATAGGCGTTGAGGGCTCTTTTCTAGCGTCAACTATTTCTATGAGCCTCGGCAGCCCGAGCGTTACGTCGAACTCTATAACACCTGCGTAGTGGAACGTTCTGAGGGTCATCTGGGTTCCTGGCTCTCCTATAGACTGGGCGGCAACAGTGCCTACCGCTTCACCCGGCTGAACCATGCCTCTAACGTAATCTTTCACAGCCTCCTCTACTACCCATACTTTAGCATCTTCGCTCAAACCGCTTGCTTCGAGCTTTTCAACAAGCTCCTCGTACACCTTAGGGGGCAAAACCTCGCGAGCCTTCTTTAAGGCCTCCTCAAGCCTGGAAGCCACTATAACCACCTCCTCCCTTACTTACTCTCCTCTCTAAACAATACCTTCGCTCTTTCGATTAGCAGGTCCACGTCGACGGCTTTACCGTGGTAGCTTAGCATTGGGTCTATTCCATCCTCTCCATACTTGAACTGTATAATGTTGCCGGAGGCATCCTTGACGGTACCGTCATAGTCTACGTAGAGGTCTACTAAAGCGTTAATTAGCCTCCTCTGCATGTAGCCGCTTTGCGAGGTCTTTACTGCGGTGTCTACTAATCCCTCTCTCCCAGCCACAGCATGCATGAAGACCTCGGTCGGGTCAAGCCCGTCCCTGAAGTTGCCTTTAATGAAGCCCCTTGCCTCGGGGCCTAGGTCACCCGGCTTGAAGTGTGGTAGAGGCCTGTTCCTAAGGCCTCTATGGATCCTCTTGCCTCTAACCGTCTGCTGGCCTAGCATAGCAGCCATCTGGGCAATGTTGAGGTCGCTACCTCTCGCTCCAGTCCTAGCCATTATGAAGACGTCGTTGAAGGGGTCTAGGTCGGACACCGCCACCTTTCCTGCCTCGTCTCTCAGCTTGTTCAGCACCTCGATTATCCTCATCTCAAGGGTCTCCTCAACGGTGCGGCCCGGCATTGGTTCTAGCCTACCCTCTTTATAGTCCTGAATAAGCCTCTCAACCTCCTTTCTGTACTGCTCCACTAGCTCTGATATCTGCTTCTTGGCTTCGTCGCTTACTTCGATATCTGAGTACGCCATAGTTAGGCCTCTTATCTCCAGCATTCTAATGAACATCTTATACATCGTGTCAAGTATCTCTCTAGCCTTGGAGTGACCGTAGACTCTTGCTATGTAGTGGATCACGTTCATTGGCTGCTCCGCTCCTATAGCATTCTTGTCAAAGACGCCTTCGAGTAGCCTGCCCTCTCTAATAACTATGTAGGAGTCGTTGAAGCATTCGGGGCCATCGCAGGCTAATGCGCCCGCGTTGATCTTGGCTTTGCCCTTGTAGACCATGTCCTTGGGTAGGAATAGCGATACTAGCTGTTTGCCTGTCCAGAGTGGCTTGGGCTTCAGGATCGCTGGCTCGGGGAAGTCGCCCTCGTATCCTGCTATAGCTAAAAGCCTCTGGACCTCCTCCTTAGTAAAGTACGCGGTTTTAACCGTAAGAAGGTACGCGCCGCTGATGTAATCCTGGCGGCCACCTATTATAGGGCCTCCATACCTTGGTGTAAGTATGTGTTTCTCCACTAACAGTAGCTCCCTAGCCTCGGCTCTAGCCTCCTCAAGCCTCGGTACGTGTAGGTTCATTTCGTCGCCGTCGAAGTCTGCGTTGTAGGGTGGGCAGACGAGGAGGTTAAGCCTAAACGTCTTGCCCGGCATTACTCTGACTATGTGGCCCATAATAGACATCCTATGCAGGCTGGGCTGCCTGTTGAAGAGGACGATGTCACCGTTTATTAGGTGCCTCTCTACGACGTCGCCGGGTTCAAGGCTTTCAGCGACGGATTTTAGGTCTCTCTGGTACTTCAAGTCTATTTTGACGTTCTGTCTCTTCTTGTAGACATGTGTGGCTCCCGGCCATTTATCGGGCCCGTTCATTACGTAACGTCTTAGCTCGTCTATGTTATAGGGGGTCACGACTACGGGTACAGTGAGGATCTTAGCTATCTCAATTGGGACTCCTACTTCGTTGATCCCTATCAAGGGATCAGGCGAGATAACTGTTCTAGCCGAGAAGTTCACCCTCTTACCTGAAAGATTGCCCCTAAACCTGCCCTCCTTGCCCCTGAGCCTCATAGCAAGGGTCTTGAGGGGCCTCTTCCTCCTTTGGGTTAGGACGAAGGGTATGTTAAGCTCGTTGTCAATGTAAGCTGCTATGCTGTACTGTAATAGGAACCAATAGGACTCTATGACGGACTCTGGCGAGTTCGACTGTATCTCCCTCTTAAGTTTCTCGTTCCTCTTAACTATGTCGATTAGAGCGTGGGTTAGGTCATCCTCCGACCTCATGGCGGTCTCAAGTGTGATTGAGGGCCTGACGGATAGCGGCGGCACAGGGAGGACTGTTAATACCATCCACTCGGGTCTAGCCCTCTTCGGGTCTAAGCCCAATAGCTCCAGGTCCTCGTCTATAGTATTCTCTAGCCTCCCCCTGATTTCCGTCGGGGTAAGTAGTATTTCGCCCTCAGGCCTGTCTTCGTAGAAGTGAAGCGGCTTGACGAATTTGATCTTAAACTGTCTGGCACCACAGTGCGGGCATTCCATACGCTTGGAGGCTTCCTCCTTCACCTGAGCCTCAAGTGCACGGGCGAGCTTGGGCCATCTAGTCTTCAGTCTTTCGTGGACAGACCTCAAGTAACGGAGCCGTTCGGGCGGGATCCTCAGCCTTCCGCATGCTCTACAAGTGGTTTGGAGTACGTCTCTGATGAACTCGCTATAATGCGGGTGGATTACGGGCCTCGCTAGGTCTATCTTGCCAAAGTGGCCTGGACAGTCGTTCCTAGTATTGCCGCATACAGGGCATATCTCGCCCGGCTCAAGTGCGCCGAAGTGGGGATCCCTCGGGCCACCGGGGACAGGGGATCCGTCTGCATCGTATAGCGTGTACGTTACAAGTGTTACTTTGGCTATCTTCCTTATCTCAGTGGGGGATAAGACTCCGAAGTGAATAGCATCTACTATGTACCGTTCTTCAGTCCTATAAGCAGGCCTAGCGGCAGCAGGCAAAACCTCTCTCCGTGCCTCAGTCCTCCTAACTGCTGCCATTACTCACCACCTCTTCTACTTGCCCCCTGCCCCACCACTTTCGCTACCGTCGCTGGAGTCTCCTCCCGAGGCGTGCGCTGCTGCCCTTAGTCCCACTGGCAAGCGGCCTGTCCTCTTCCTGAGCAGGCTTATTTTATCTGCCACCTTAATCTCGGGCTTAATCACCATGCTCGTGATCTCCTGTAGGAGCAGTTTAAAGGCGTAGGGGACCTTGACTGGGACTACGTCGCCATCGAAGCCGTGGTATGGACACTCGAAGGCGCCGGCTCTTCTGTTAAACCAGGCTATGTGGCCGCACTTCCTACACACGTACATTATGTAGGCGTCGCTATTGTCCAGCATCCTATCCCTGAGGAGCATGGAACTCCCGTGCCCGATGAGGCAGTCTCTCTCCATCTCTCCGAACCTGAGTCCACCCTGGACCGCCCTGCCCTCGGTAGGCTGCCTAGTTAGCAGCTGCACCTTACCGGTCGCCCTTGCATGTATCTTGTCAGCGACCATGTGGTATAGTCTTTGGTAGAATACTATACCTATAGTAATCGGCCTCTCTATGAGCTCACCCGTCCTTCCATCATACATGACTTCTCTCGCGTTGGGATCGTAACCGTGCTTTATGAGGCTTAGCCTAATGCCATCTATATCCTCTTTGAAGAAGGGTGTGCCGTCGACGAATCTAGCTTCGAGGGCTGCAAGCTTACCTGCGAGGGCCTCGAGGAGCTGCCCGATGGTCATCCTAGATGGTATTGCGTGCGGGTTTAGTATGATGTCTGGGGTTATGCCCTCTTCAGTGTAGGGCATGTCGTATGCGGGTAATATCATGCCAATGACTCCCTTCTGCCCGTGCCTGCTGGCGAACTTGTCTCCAATCTCCGGGATCCTGAGATCCCTAACCCTAACCTTGACTATCTTCTGCTTAGCTCTAGTCTGAGTTATCATAACGAAGTCAACCACACCCTTCTCGCCGTACCTTAGCTGTATGCTTGTATCCCTCCTCGTTGTGAAGGCTGTGCGTGACATTATCCTAGACTCTCCTCCGAGGAATCTTGGCGGGCTTACCCTGCCTACCAGGACGTCCCCGCCGGTGACTTCTACCTCTGGGTCGACTATGCCGTCAGGAGCTAGTTTAGTGTAGTACTGCTCTCCCTTGTGGTCGTGGAGACCTGGGGGTGGAACCATGATCTTGTCTGATATAGCGCCCGGATAGATGGACTCTGTTGCGGTGTAAACTCTGAAGAATGTGGCCCTAGCAAGGCCCCTATCAGCCGAGAACCTGTTGAATATGATGGCGTCCTCTATGTTGTATCCAGTGAAGGCCATTATAGCTATTACCATGTTCTGCCCAGAGGGCCTCTTATTGTATCCTATAAGCTCCAGACCTAGAGTCTGGACTAGAGGCTTCTGCGGATAGTGCAACAGGTATGAGTGACTGTCCATCCTGAAGTGATAGTTAAGAGCGTAGAGACCGAGAGCCTGCTTAGCCATAGCGCTCTGATAAGTATTCCTCGGGCTCTGGTTATGCTCAAGGTATGGTATTGTGCTTGCCGAGACCCCGAGGATCCCGGGCGGCCATAGCTCTAAGTGAGTGTGCTCGGGTGTCAGCTTGTCAGGCGTTGGGGCGATGTAAGCGTTCTCCTCCTCGTCGGGGTCAAGGAACTCTATCACACCCATCTTAACTAGGTCCATGAACGTTATCTTGCCCTCCTCGAGCATCTTGGCATGCTCGGGCGTCAGTTTAGGTTTACCATTCTCAACTATGATGACTGGACGCATTACCCTACCTTCATCTGTATTAATGTATACCTCGTTGAGGTACTCCGTGACTATATGGGCCACGCTAACTTCGTGGCTAATCTTGCCTTGCCTCCTAAGCTCCCTTATCTTCCTGGCAAGCCAGGCTCCATCGTGGTGGTAGCCTAGAGGCTTGCCGTTGAGAAACACCTTTGCACCGTTGATCATGATCTCGGGTACTTCCCCGGTTTCTCTGGCCTCCTTGAGTAGGTCCTCTATCCTCCTGACGCCTAGCTCTTCAACTAGAAGCTTCTCAATCTCAGACTCGTCAACACCAACCGTAATATAGGAGAGGAGGGCAAGATTCTTCACGAGGCCACAGTTGACCCCCTCAGGGGTCTCGAAGGGACAGAGTCTACCCCAATGCGTGCCATGGAGGTCTCTAGCTTCGAAGTGGGCCTGACCTTTGCTGAGCGGCGAAACCACTCTCCTCAAGTGACTCAGTAGGCTAACCCAGTTAGTCCTATCAAGCTGCTGGCTAACACCAGTACGATCCTGGCCCCAGTTGCCCGTGGCGAGGGCGCTCCTAAGCCTGTCAGTGATGATATCACTTCTAACGAGGAGGAACGGGTTGACCCTCCTCCTCTGGGCTAGGCTCTCCTCAAGCTTCTGCCTAAGATTCCTAACGACAGCCTCCAACGCGTCTCTGAAGAGTTCAGCAATCAAGTCGCCTGCTAGTCTGAGCCTCTTGTTCGAATAGTTGTCCTTGTCATCCTCCTCCCTCTTCCCAAGAGCATATTGTATGACTCTATTAGCCATCTCGGCTAGGAAGAGAGCTTTCTTAATACGATCCTCCGGCCGGGATCCCAGGTGAGGCAAGAACTCTCTATCAAGGAATTCCTCAGCCCTCCTAATCCTGATCTCCCTAGGCTGGCCGCTCGCAACCCTATTACCAATATAGTCCAGGGCATCCTCCCTTGTCCTAGCGATCGTAGAGACTTTCATGAGGCTCGGCCAGAGCTCTCTCTGGACGTCCGGGTCAGCCGAGACAGCTAGCATTATGTCCTGGTCACGCTCAAAACCTAGAGCCCTCATAAGTATAACGAAGGGAACCCTGGAGGCGAGCCGGGCGGTCCTAACCTCAAGCGTGCCATCTGTTGAGAGGTCTACTATTACCTGTCTCCTAATTCCGAGCCTTGTCGAGACAACCTTAGCCGTATGGGTGGCCTTAGTTCCTTGGCGGGGCTTACCAACAATTATCCTGTTAACCGCCAGGTCCTCCTGGATAACCACAACCTTCTCGCTACCATTAATTATGAAGTAGCCCCCGGGGTCGTCGGGGTCCTCGCCTATAGCTAGTAATTCCTCGCGGGACATTTTGGAGAGAGGGTCTATGGAGCTTCGTACCATGACTGGGAAGTCCGCCAGCTTTACCCATCTACGCTCCTCACCGTTCTCATCCTCGTAGATCATCTCGACCTCAAGTGGAGCCGTGTACGATAAGTTCCTGAGCCTAGCTTCGAGGGGTGTTATCTCTCTGACCATTTCGTCTTTCTCCTTGGTCATAGGTCTCCCTATCCTGACGTTACCAAACCGAATCTTGACTTCATGCGGTATCCCGTAGAACACGTCAGGCAAGCTCTTCTTAGACGGGGCAACAGTTATCTTTATCTCGCCTATGGACTCCACGATCTTCTTGAGCCTCTCCTCGACGAAAGCGTTAAACGAGTCGATATGCTGCCGCGAGAGCCCTCTCTCACTGATATATGCCTTGAAGACCGTCCTCAGGGTCTCTATGTACTCCTTGCTCCTATAGTCGAAGGAGGATGATCCATTATTGTGAGAAATACCTTCACTCTCAGACACGACCGAACCCCCCGGGGATTAGGATTCATACGTCACGACAATCCTATAGTAAATAGACTCCCCCGCCGTAGGGGACCTCCTCCTAATCTCTATAATATCACCCGGCTTAGCGCCGAGGAGGCGTGCAATAGGATCGTTAATGCTTATCTGAGGAAGCCGCTCGGGCCTTACGCCCAAGCGGCGCAAAAGCTCTGCAGCCTCTTCCAAGCTAAGAACCCTATGTTCAGGCACAAGTTCATGCTGAAGTATCTTCTTGGGTACCCGGCCCATACGCTTCGAGGGCAAGCTGATACCTCCCCTCTCTACCCCTCGCGCTCAAGCGGAGTTTAAATGTAGACTTGGAGGTACTTGCAAGAATTTGTAATCCATCCTAATATTCAGTCCCTGGGTGGTGGTTTGTATTATTCCCCGTCAGCCGGCAGGCACACCCCTAAATAACTATCCAGGGATTACACTATTAAACCTTAGGCCTCCAACCAAGGAAACGCCCGAACAGGCGGGCCCGTAGCTCAGCCCGGTAGAGCGGCGGGCTTTTAACCCGTAGACGCGGCGGCCCTGGCCGCGCGGCGGAAGTCCCGGGTTCAAATCCCGGCGGGCCCGCCACTATATCACTCTCAGCTTTTGGTCATAACTACTTGAACCTCGGGCAGGCGCTAGTAAATCGGGGGCGAGCCTGCGAAGGGTGCTCAGTATAATGGTCGTGGAACTTGAAGTGGGGAAAGATCTCTTCGTCCTGAACGGGTTGCCAGCAGTATATCATGATAAGACTCGTACGCTAATAATTGCTGATGTGCATCTAGGCTACGAAGAATACATGACTCAACTAGGCGTTTACTTGCCTAGGCTTCAGTTAAAAGGGGCAATGGAGGTTATCAAGAGAGCCGTGCGGGCCGTGGACGCTAAGAGAGTGGCCATAGTCGGGGATGTAAAGCATGCATACGAGAAACTTCTCAGGCAGGAGAGGGTCGAAATTATTAAACTAGTCAGGTTTGTGGGTGAGCTGGGCCTGGAACTAGTTCTTGTACGGGGTAACCATGATACATTCATCTCCCCGCTCTTGAAGAAGCTAGGAGTAGACGTTATTGAAGACCACCTAGACTTAGGAGGTGGTATACTATTAGCTCATGGCCATAAGGGTATCGACGGCGACTTCGAGGTCGTTGTAATGGGACACGAGCATCCGGCTCTCCAAGTTGATGTAGCAGGGGCTAGAGTGAAGCTTCCAGCCCTGCTGGAGGTACCACTAGAAAACGGTTCGTTCGCTATTGTACTCCCAGCTCTGGGAGTCTACCAAACAGGCAATCCTCTATCACTCGAAAGAAGCCAGTATCTTTCGCCAATTATAAAGAATCAATCGCAGATCGAGGATGCTATAGTA
>JALURD010000047.1 GCA_027057815.1 Acidilobaceae archaeon
AAGCCTAGAGAAGAGCGAGATCTCAAAGGTCCTGGAATCCATCTTAAACCACATGGAGTCGCATGCGGGTGAGCTTGACCCACGCCTGTTCATAAGCGGAATCGTAGAGTTCAGCGACACAACACCCAGGGATCCCAGGGAAGCCTTGGATGTCCTGGTTTACTCCGCTGAAGTGACGGGGGATTATGCAACGCCGCTTGCAGCACTACTAGACCCCGAAGTGGAATACAAGCCTCTGGAGAAGGCTCTCGAGGATTACGCCAAATCCCTAGCTGGCGGGGCTCCAAAGGCTAGGAGGCTTAAGGGACCTGGCTGGCTTAGGATATATGCGGTCGACAAGGCACATCCACATACCATTGCATGGAGGATACTAACGACGATTAAGGCGGTTGAAGAAGACTCGGTAATTGTATGGCAACTCTCCGAGGGGGAGTATGTGGCCTCACCGTTTCAAGTAGAAGAAGCCCTCGGGGCTGGGGGCGCGAGACGTCTCGTAGAAACCCGGGTCGCCACAGAGGATGGCTTCTGGCTAAAACTTCAATTATAATATCACACACCCATCCCCTCCGAGAGGAGTCGCTGAAGGATCAATCAGTGGTGGCTGATAGTATGGCTCGCTGTACAGCAATCCTTGAACTCGAAGATCCCAGAGCTGAGGCCCTGGTCAGAGCCTTGGAGCCCGACAACTTGCAAGCGCCCAGAGGCGTCAAGGTTGAATGCAAAGCGGAAGGCCCACGGCTAATATGCAATGTATCGGTTGAATGCAACGATCCACGCGGGATCCTGAGGCTGAGGAACACGCTAGACGACCTCGTCTTAAACCTAAGGGCCGCCTCCTCAGCGCTTGAGGCAGGGTTAAGCTCTAAAAGCACTCAACTCACTCCGCCTGCGGACCGGGAGGAGTAGGCGTGGCTAGGAGGAAGGCTAGAGGCGGTGTAAGGGATACGTGGAAGGAGAAGAAGTGGTACACTGTAGTGGCGCCGCCCGTATTCGGCGAGGCCCCCTTAGGCCTAACGCCGGCTGACGACCCAGACAAGCTCATAGGCAGAGTTATGGAGGCCACACTATACGACATAACGGGTGACTTCGCGCACGTCCACATTAAACTATATTTCCAGATAATAAAGGTTGAAGGCGACACGGCATACACTAGGTTTAAGGGCCATGAGTTGATGAGAGACTATATAAGGAGCCTTACTAGGAGGAAGACTAGCAAGATAACAGGCATCTTCAACGTATGGACTAAGGACGGCTACGGGCTCAGAGTGACAGCCATGGTATTCACAAGGTATAGGTGCAAGACCAGCCAGAAGAAGCTGATCAGGAAGAGAATGCAGGAAGTGATAACGCGCAGGGCCGCCAATAGCACGCTGGACGAGTTCATCCAAGCAATGGTCTTCAGTGACCAGGAGGGTAGCCTTGCACAGGAGATAGAGGAAGTCGCTAGGAAGATTTATGCTATAAGAAAGGTTGAGATTGCAAAGAGTAAGCTATTATGGATACCAGGTCCTGAAGGCCCGGTAAAGGCGGTCGTAGTGTCACCCTTACAGTTGAAGAGAACATAAGGGAGTCCTCCAGCGGCTTCTTCTAAATCTCAATCATTGATTAATTGACGCGTTCAGCACGTAAATAAAAAGTGCCCCTACATGCTACACTATAGGCATAAAAGGAGTTTACATGCAATCACCGTGAGCTGGTGACGAGACGCCCTAAAACGTGGCTAACGATTGGCGGTGAGCCTCTTGAATGAATCCCTCCTATACTTAGCCTCGGCGGCCCTCATAGCTGAGGGCTTAACAGCTACTATGCTCAAGTTTTGGATACCCCTAGCG
>JALURD010000048.1 GCA_027057815.1 Acidilobaceae archaeon
GTTGGGCCCGGCTATCACGACCACCTCGGGCCTGCCCTCGCCAGCGAGCCTGTGGTAGACGTGCGCCGCCACCGGGCCGCTGTACATGTAGCCAGCGTGGGGGGCCACGAATCCTACGCTAGCCCTGCTCCTTGAGGGGTTGACCTCGGGGATCCCCCCGGGGCCTAGTTGGTGCTTGAATGACCACTCAATCATCGACACTAGCTCGTCCCTAGTGGCTGGGTAGAAGCTACCCGCCACGGCGGGCTTCCTAACCTTTGCAATCCTCCCCATAAACGACACCACCCAACTATTAACTGGCCCGTGACTAAATTTCAGTGTTAAGAACCCCCTACCCGGCTTAGCGTTAATTACCTTAGTACACTGAAGGTACTCTGGGTGCCAGGCATGGAGAGTAGGGTACCCGAGCAGCCAGGAGTCTGCCCTTTCGTGGATAGGGAGGAAGAGCTGGGGGCCATCGACAGGGCTTATAGGGAGAGGCCGGGCCTGGCAGTAGTCTATGGCAGGAGGAGGGTCGGGAAGACCAGGCTCATCTGGGAGTGGCTCAAGCGTAGCAGGGCGAGAGCAGTATACTTCCTGGCCCACCTCTCCAGCCACGAGCACAACCTGAAGATGCTCGCTGAGAAGGCTGCAAGCCAGCTGGGCGACCCACTCATAGCAAGAGTCACGCCTAGAGGTCTGGGGGACCTTCTCACGCTATTGGCCAGGTCTGGAGCCGACGTCGTGGTGATCGACGAGTTCACTTACTGGGTGCGCGCGGCGCCGAGGGTCGCCAGTGAGCTGCAGGAGTTCGTAGACACGCAGCTACCCTCGACCAGCCTGCTCGTAGTCATCTCCGGGAGCCTGGTCGGCGTTATGGAGCGAAGGATCCTCGGCGGGGGTAGCCCCCTCTACGCTAGGGCGAGGCTCCGCCTGCGCCTGCATCCACTACGATATAAGGCCGCCGCCAGGCTACTGTCCAGGATGAGCCCTGAGGATAGGGTGAGAGTCTACTCCCTAGTCGGCGGGATCCCCTTCTACCTCTGCCTGGTAGCCGGGGCACGCAATGCTGGCGAGGCGGTCTGGAGGCTAGTCATAGAGCCCGGCGCTCCCTTAAGGGTTGAGAGGGATCTCCTCCTACGCGAGGAGCTGCGGGATCCCCACGCCTATAACGCCATTCTGTCAGCGATAGCCCGGGGGCACACGACTCCAGCCAGGATTGCAGCAGCGACTGGCCTGGACCCGAGCCACACCCACAAATACCTCGCGGTACTGGAAGCCCTGGGGTTCGTGTCGAGGGAGACGCCCCTGTTCAAGCGTAAGGGCCGCTACCGCATAGCTGACCCCATACTAAGGAGCTGGTACGGTCTCGTCGAGCCCGTGTCCGAGTTGCTAGAGCTAGGCCTCGCCAGGGAGGCATTCAAGGCAATAATGGCGAGGCTCGACGAGCACACAGCCCCCGCCTGGGAGGAACTAGTTAAGCTGCACCTGCTAGAGGCGTGGGCTCCCAGCGGCTACACTCTAGCGGGGAGGCTCGAGCACCGCGAGGAGGAGCTCGACGTGGCGCTAATCAACACCGTGGAGAAGAAGGCTGTAGTGGCAGAGGTGAAGTGGTCAGACTTAACCCTAAGAGAGGCTGAAGCCATCAGAAGGGCTGCCGCCTCCAAGGCGTATAGGCTGCTACCCAGCGGCTACAGTGTAACCGAGACCTACGTGGCCGCTAGGAGCGTTAGAGGAGGGGAGGGGGCAGATTGGATCATAACACCTGCAAGCATCGCGGAGGGATCCCTCGGCGCCGGCCCAGCCTAGCCTGAGAGCGTTATTGCAGCGAAGCGCTACACTATAGAGAC
>JALURD010000049.1 GCA_027057815.1 Acidilobaceae archaeon
CTGTCGAGCTGGGCCTCCCAGCCACCAGCGGGAGCGACGCCCACGTGGTTCACGAGATCGGAGTAGCCCCCATTGTGCTGGAGAGCGAGCCCCGGAGCCCTGAGGATGTAGTCGAAGCCGTGTCGACGGGAATGTTCAAGGCGACCCACGGGATCCCCGGCGCTAGGGCTCTCTTAGCCGCCCTCTCCTGGGGGGTGAGGAGGAGGATCAACTCTATGCTAAGCCGAGGTCCCTGAGGAGCTTCCTGACCCTCCTCAGCTCGGCGAGCGCCCTCCTACCCTCTGGGGTTATCTCCGCGATCCTCGCCCGGCCCTCCCCGTGGACGCTCACCCTAACGAGCCCCTTGGACTCCAGGCTCTCCAGGATCCCCTGGAGCCTATCGTAGGGCAGGTTCGCCGCCGTGGCTAGCCTGGTTGGCGGCATGGGCCCCTCCGCGGCTAGGGCGGAGAGGACGTCTATCACAATGTCAACCCTGCTCCTCCTCGGCACCCCTAGCAAGCACCCCGCCGCTGTAGTAGAAGGACATCGCCAGCGCCGCCGCTGCCCTCAAAGCCTCGGAGGCCAGGAGGACTAGGGCTGCATCCCTCCCCGGCATGAGGTACACGCTCACAGCCCTGCCAACGTGGGAGAGCCCTATCAACGCGAACCCAGCCCTGGCGAGCCCCCTAGACGTAGTGGCCGCGACTAACCCCAGGACCGCGGCCACCGAGTCTGCTGAGAAGGCGAGGGCCAGAGGCGCGGCTACCATGAGCTGGGCCCCTCGCCTGGCTTCAAGGGTTGACAGGACTATTACTACTAGCCCAGCCGCGGCCGTCGAGGAGGAGCCGGCATAGAGGCTCACCGCCAGCCTGGGGGATCCTGCGAGCATCTCAGCCGCGCCGAAGGCGGCGGAGAGGGCAAGGAGCGCGAACCCCCAGGCCGCCCCCGCGAGTTCTTCTATCCCCAGCCTCCTGTACGATCTTGCAATAGTCGCCGCTATCATGGCGAAGAGGGCTGAGGAGGCGCCGTACACCGCCGCCAGGGCCTGTTCAAACACTAGAGTGGTTCCCCGTCATTGTAAAGCCATGAAAAGGCCGTATTTAAGCTTTACTCACCAGCCGTGAGTCCGCCCTAAATACCATGCCTCGACACCTAGTTTAGGCGGTGAGAACATGAGTGCAGGAGGAATCGCGGCAGCCCTGGCTGTCGCCGCCATAGCGGCCCTCGCGCTGGGCGTGGCGGCGGCCGCTGGCGGCCACTGGGCCATGCCTTGGAGCATGGGCTGGAGTGGAATGGGAGCACACATGGGAGGCGGAATGGGAGGAATGATGGGTTCAATGATGCATGGAGACGCACACGGCGAGGACAACGGGATGATGGGTGGAATGGGAGGCGGAATGATGGCTAATGATAGCGACGATGACCACGGCGAGGACATGGAGGGCCATTGCATGGACATGATGGGCAAGATGATGCAGGCTATGCACCACCACAGCGAAGATCACGGAAACGGGCCAGGGTACGGTATGGGAATCGCTCACTGGCTAGACGAGGCTGAGACCTGGAACGGCACAGCCAAGGTGGTCTGGGCCGACCCAGCTCTGAGACTGCTAGGCCTCCAGCTAGAGGATGGAAGCAACGTCACTGTGAAGCTGGCAAGGGCCTACGTTAGGGCCTCCGACGGCTCCCTGGTCTACGGTGGCTGGCTAGCAGGCGCAGCCCAGGCCGAGGGCACTGTATGGGTCAAGATAGCAGGCCACGAGGGGAGGGGCCTAGTGGTCGAGATAGATGTCGGCGGCCAGGCCTATATAATACCCGCCGCCTACGGCAGGAGCTAACGGGAGGGTGT
>JALURD010000050.1 GCA_027057815.1 Acidilobaceae archaeon
GCCCCTGCAAGGGCGAAGGCCTTGCTGAGCGTCCTAACAAGGATTACGTTTGAGCCTTCAAGCAGGAGGTCTTTATAGGTGTAACCCGAGAACTCGTGGTAAGCCTCATCTATTACCAGTACGCCGCTCCAGCCCTCAATGAGGCCCCGCAGGACCCCTGGTGAAGGGAGGACCCTCACGCCCAACGGGTTGTTCGGGTCCTCTACGACCGCCAGGTCCACCCCCCTCAATGCATCCTCGAGTACTCCAGGGTCTAGGGCGGGATCCCTCCCTGGATCTATGGGCTTGAAGACCGTCTCCTGGACGTTTACCTCCAGGAGGCCCGTGAAGTAGTAGAAGCTCGGGTAAACGCCGAGGGCTCTCCTAGGCTTCAGGGCCTGGAATGTGAGTTCTAAGGCGGTGTCGCTCCCCGGGATCGCCTTAACCATGCCTGGGTCTACCTTAGAGTAGCTGGCGTATAGCTCCTCAACCTCTCGGACCATTCCCGGGTCGGGGTATGTGTTGAGGGATCCCGCGGCCCCTCGTACAGCCTCTACCACGCGCTCTGGGGGCTTGAGAGGGCATTCTCCCAGGTGCGCCCTAACGGGTCCATCGCCCACCAGCGTCCCACCCATAACCAAAACCGCAGGCGCACCTACCCCAAGTAATATAAGCTATGCCTAACCGAGTCATGGGGTTAGCCCTTCGCCCAATTAAGGATGCCGTGTATCATCCACGGCTTCTCACGGGCAGGCCTGCCAAGCGTCATTCTAATGCACGAGGCGTGCCTGACCCCTGCCTCTTCTAGGAGTTGAATGGCGCCTTCATTAGCGGATGGCGCTATGACTACCCTCCCACCCATGGCGTAGGCTTCTCTTATGAGGAAGCATGCGGCCCTGCTATCCCTCGCTATTACAGGCCCTATCCGGCTCTTGTAGACCATGGCGTAGCCCTCCACTTCGAGGGTTTCGGCCAAGAGGATCCTTGCCCCGCGTTCTAGGAAGGGCTTTAGTGCTTTGAACCGGTCGGTGCCGAAGGCTTCCCTGTCTAGGTCAAGGACCTCCCGGGGGATCCCTCTAGATTCTGAGACCGCCACCCACCCGCTGCAGCTGGGTGGCTGGTAGAGCTCGTAGGCCACGGTCTCGTAGTCAGGCTTGAAGCCCAGGGACTCGTATAGCCTCCTCCCGGCCTCAGTAGAGTCGAGTCTGACGGTCTCCACGCCTCTGCCACGTAGCTCCTCTAGAACCCTCGACATGAGCGCCCTACCAATGCCCCTCCTCTGCAGTCTCCTCACGACGCCCACAGCCCCTATCCACGCGAGCCTCCCGTAAACGTAGAAGCACGCAGTCCCCACTATAGACCCGTGCATCTCCGCCACGAGGCATCCGCTGGGCTCTACTTCCAGTGAAACCCTGTAAATGTCTGCGTGGGTGGCGGGATCCCCTGAAGCCCTATAGGCGTCAACGTATACCCTAGCCATTTCCATAACGTCCCTGAAGTCCGCCCTCCTAATTACTACGCCGCCCGGTAGCTCCAGGGACTCCCCGCCCAACCAGGCCCCCGTGGCATCTCAGCGCTTGCCCCCTAATACGCTCCAGCTGCTCTAACAAACGCTGGATGGTGGGTGTTGCAGGGTCTCCGCCTCAACAGGCCCCCGCCAGCCAGGCCGGGCTGTTACGTGGTCGTGCTAGAGGTAACCGGCGATGTGCCGGTCGAGGCTAAAACAGTCAAGGTTACCGTGGCGAGGGGTATTTACTTGTACATAGGCAGCGGGGGCGGGCCGGGAGGGCTAAGGGCACGGATACGCAGGCACCTGAGGAAGCGCAAGAGGATCTGGTGGCACAT
>JALURD010000051.1 GCA_027057815.1 Acidilobaceae archaeon
TAACTGTGAATATCACTTTTACTTCGCTAGTCGATTTTGTGTATATTCTAACGTTTCTACCTTCAATTCTAGCCCAGTAGCCCTTGACGAGCCCTAAGGCTTCGAGATTCTTAAGTCTCCTCGAAATGTCAGCCTCACTTCTACCCATTATCCTAGCAAGCTCCCTAGGATATGAGGGCTTCGTCGATAACAGGAGAAGAATCTGCAAATTAATGGGATTCGCGATAGTCTTCAAGATTTTCTCAACGCGGCCTCCCGAAAGACGTTCCTTCATTATACCCACCACTAGGGCCCCTCAGGAGGGGCTACCAACCGTGGTAGGTAACCCGACAGCCTGAGGGGCGCTACCCCTAAAGCTTTTGCCTCATATAATCCACGTTCAATATGAGTATATATTTTTATATAAAATTGGTAAACGTTTTTCCGAAACGCGACTTAGTAATAGTTGGCGTCAATTCTTCTAGAACTGTCGAGAGTAGGACTATAGTTAAAGCTAGGCTGTAGTAGATGTAGTAAAGTGCTTCGGTTATGTTAAGCGACGTCTTGGTTAAGATATTAAGTATTAGAGTGTTGGGTCTCTCCGTGTGAACCCAAGCCCAGAAGCTTATAGGATACATGAGAGGCCAAAGGCCTGCTATTATTAGCGCTAGGCCTGAGAGCATCCTCACCTTATTTTTGACGGATTTCTCCCTTAAGAGTAGGATAAACGCAATAAGCGGGATCGTATACTGAGGATTCACCCGCCAATACGTAGCTGTATATACAATATAGGCTAGAGAGACTAACTTAATGGGGTCATTTCCCTGGGTCGCCTCTATTATCAACAGGATGTAGAGGGGTGCGAAGAGTAGAGGCCATAATCTTAGGATATTCTCGGCTGCATCGACCTCTCCATGCCACCATGCATAGAAGGCTATGCTCGCGAATCCGTTGAAACTATACTGAACATTCGACGCATAAGACGGGCTTGATACAATGGATACAGCATTCAAGTAAACAATCATTCCGTGGGGATCAGCGATAGCAAACGGTATGAATGGGGCTGTTGCCCCTAATACTAGGGACGTAAATAGCGTGAAGGCGGTTCTACGCGATCCGCTAGTCACTAGCGCGTGAACCGTAATCGGGAGAGCAACAACGACCATTGTAGGTTTGAAGGAGGAAGCAAAGCCTATAAGGAAAAGGCCACGCCCCCTATAGTTTTTCCGGTAGAAGTAGAGCCCAGCCAGTACGAGGAATAATGGGATTTGGTCAAACATCCCGTAAATGCTAGATATGTACACTGTCATCGGGTTATAATAGTATAACAGTGCTGATGCAAGCGCTCTCTTCCTGCTTGCACCCATGTCAAGAATAAGCTTGTAAAGGAGTATTGCTGAAAGCGTATCGAAAGTTATGAAAACTAGCTTCACCGCCAGCGCCCAGTCGTTAGGCACAATTACATGGTATGAACCACGTTCCCAGTAAGTCTTAATGGGAGAGGGAACAGCTAAGCGTACCACTGCAAGTATTAACACTAATAGAGGACCATAAACGTACGGCCACCCATAGGGCCATCCCTCCTCAGCAGCTTTTGACGCGTCGCTGTAGGAGAAAAATTGGAGTCCATGCCTGAGCAGGGTGTCGGCGAAGCCTGCAAACTGAGCTAGATCACTGCCTGCAGTATAAGGGGCTAGAGCCACTCTAACCGCGAGGCCCGGGGTAAGGAGTAGTATCAGCTTCAACTTCTCTCTGAAATCCGTCGGCACGGCTACCTGTTACCTCCAGTATTGTTTATGACGTGAAACGGTGAAGAGACGGGGCTTAATTACTTTGAC
>JALURD010000052.1 GCA_027057815.1 Acidilobaceae archaeon
AGGGCTCAGAAAGAGCTAGGAGTAGAGGTTGACTACCAAACCCCTGCAAGCGTCGACGCCATGGAGAGCCTCCTGAGAAGTGTTAGCAGGAGCGGCCAGTACGATTTAATCATAGGTGTAGGTTTCCTATGGCTCGATCCAATGGTTAAAGTCGCCCCCGACTTCCCCAACCAGAAGTATGCAATAATAGACGCTGCCCCCTCTGAGCCCATCAACAACTTAGCCGCATACGTATTCAGAGAGCAGGAAGTGGCGGCGCTAGTCGGTATACTAGCAGCTGATATGGCCAAGAACCTTGGCTGCAAGAACGTTGGGGCCGTCGCAGGGATGGACATACCCCCACTTTGGAGGTTCCACATAGGCTACCTCTACGGAGTCCAGTACTACAATAAGGAGACAGGCTCTAACATAGGCTTCCTATGGGTCTACACCGGCGAGTTCACGAACCCCCAGCTGGGTAAGCAGACCGCTGAGCAGCTGATAGCCCAGGACGCGAGGGTCCTCTACGGACTGGCAGGGCTCACGCACGTTGGAATGTTCGACGCCGTCAAGGAGGCTAACGCTAAAGGAATTCCCGCCTTAGCGATAGGCCAGGATGCCAGCCAGGAGTGGTACGCGCCGCAGTATATCATAATAAGCGGTTTGAAGAGGGTCGACGTGGCGGTCTATGAAGCAATCAAGAGCGTTGTTGAGGGCACATTCTCCGGCGGCATTCACAGCCTCGGCCTAAAGGAGGGAGCCCTAGGTATAAGCGATGAAGAGATAATCAAGTACTTCGCCCAGATCGCTTATGAGCAGGGCAAGCTCCCTAAGGGCTTGACGCCCGATGACGTAGTCAAGATAGTCATGGAGCAGAGAAAGAAGTATATCGACGACACTGCATGGCAGCTAGTCGAAAAGCTTAAGCAGGCAATAATAAGCGGCCAGATAACCTTCAAGAACCCTGCAACACACGACGAATACGACGCTATAATCAATGAGTTGAAGAATGGTAACCTAGACGCTGCAGTCGTTAAGGGATGAGCCCAGGCCACGCGGCTAGCAGACGCCATAGCCAGCCCTTCTTTTTGCATTAAGTCAGCTGGTAACGGCTAGGTCTAAACCTTCAACGAAGCCATCGCAATCCATGAATCCACGAGTGTTATAATGACGCCGAGTTAAGCGTACACGCGGGGACCAGGGAGTTGGAGTGCAGGGAGGCAGCAGAGCTCAGGGGTATAGTGAAAGTTTACCCGGACGGCGTTAAAGCCCTTGACGGCGTTGACTTCAAGTTATGCGAGGGCGAGGTTCACGCCCTGCTAGGCGAGAACGGGGCTGGCAAGACGACGCTAATGCGCATCCTTTACGGCGAGATCAGGCCCACGAGGGGAGAGATAATCATAGGCGGGAGGAGGGTTAGGCTCGCGGGGACCATCGACGCGATAAGGCGCGGCGTTTCGATGGTGTATCAGCATCCCAGAATGGTCCCCACTCTAACCGTGAAAGACAACATGGAGCTATACTTCAGATCGGCGGGGATCCCGCTGAGAGAGGCCTGGGAGAGGCTCCGTTGGGCGGAGGAGGTTACAGGCTTTAAGGCCCCCCTAGATGAGAGGGTTGAAGACCTGCCGCTCGGGGCCATCCAAAGAGCTGAGATTCTGAGGAGCCTTGCAGCGGGGGCACGCATTCTAATCCTTGATGAGCCGACGACCAACCTTACCCCGCTGGAGGTTGATGGACTCTTCCAGGCCATAGAGAACATGAAGAGGGAGGGAATAGCTGTAGCATACATCACCCACAGGCTGCCCGAGGTGAAGAAGATAGCTGATAGAGTCACG
>JALURD010000053.1 GCA_027057815.1 Acidilobaceae archaeon
AGCCACAGTCGTCACAGCTCTCACCACGATCATAGGGATCATAGTGGCCTTCGCGCTGGCCCGCTACGACTTCAGGGGTAAGACCTTCTTCAGGATAATGGCGGTTGTGCCAATGCTCTACACGCCCTTCATTAACGCTTACATTGTGAGCAAGCTTTTCAGGCTCAACGGCCTGGTCAACTACGTCTTGAACGAGCTGGGCTTCAACGTCAAGTTCAACGTTGGGGGCATGGCCGGGGTGATCCTGGCCCAGACGATGATGTTCTGGCCGATAGTCTACTTGAACGTCTACGCGAGCATGGTCCAGATAGACCCGAGCCTCGAGGAGCAGGCCGAGAACCTAGGGGCGAGAGGCTTCACGCTCTTCCGCAAGGTCACCCTGCCGCTGAGCCTCCCGGGAGTAGCCGCCGGGTCCGCTCTGGTCTTCATATTCAGCCTCGAGGACCTAGCCGCTCCGCTCGCCTTCAACTTCTACGACGTGATCTCCTACAGGATCTTCAACGGGATAAAGTCGGCGCCGAGCGGCGAGATACTCCCGGAGACCGGCGCCCTAGCCCTCCTGCTCCTACTACTCGCGATGGCCGCGTTCCTCGGGATTAGGAGGTACGTCACGCTGAGGCAGTACGCCATGCTGAGCAGGGGTGGGAGGTGGAAGCCGAGGGTCAGGAGGCTCGGCTGGAAGGGCTACCTGGCAGTATACCTCCTCATACTCCCGTGGATACTCTTCAGCGCATCACCCCAGATAGGGACGATAGTCTACGCGCTCTCGGAGAAATGGATAGGCCCCCTACCCCAGGGCGTCACCCTCGCCCACCTCAGGCACATTCTAAGCGACGACGTAGTTGTGACCGGCTTCAAGAACAGCCTCACATACGCGGCGGGCGCCCTCCTCATAATATTCCTCCTCGGCCTCTCAAGCGCCTACATAGTCGCCCGCCTAAGGCTACCCGGCCTCTCCATCCTAGACGCGATAGCCACGAGCCCCATAGCGATACCCGGCCTAGCCCTCGCCACCGGGTACCTTCTATTCTTCAGCAGCGGCCCCTTCAGGGAGGGATCCCTCGCCAGGCTCATCAACCCATTCGTAGCCGGCCCCGCGACCCTATTCGTCATAGCCTACGCTGTCAGGAAGAGCCCATTCACAACGAGAGCGGTATTCGCCGGCCTCCAGCAGACCCACGTGGCCCTCGAGGAGGCCGCGATGAACCTAGGCGCTGGGAGGTGGAGCGTGCTGAGGAGGATAGTCGTCCCCCTGATAGGCTTGAACCTGCTGAGCGGCCTCCTCATCAGCATGGTCTACATACTCACCGAGGTGAGCGTGAGCGTCACACTAGGCGGCTTGAGGGAGGGGCAGCAGCCCCTCACGTACGTGATGTACGACTACCTCTACGGCAAAGTCTCAATCGAGGGCCCCCACCTGGTCGCCTCGATGGCCCTCCTGCTTATAATAGTCCAGCTCACGGTGATAACCCTGGTGAACTTGGTGCTGAAGCAGAGGTACGCCTTCATAGGGGTGTAGCCCGGTGGTAGACGTCAGGCTTGAGGGCGTCACCAAACGCTTCGGCCGCACGGTAGCCGTGGACCACGTCACACTCGACATACCCAGGGGAGTCATATTCACCCTCCTGGGCCCTAGCGGATGCGGGAAGACCACGACACTCAGGATAATAGCGGGATTCGAGTACCCAGACGAGGGCCGAGTACTATTCGCTGGGGAGGACGTGACGAGCAAGAAGCCGTACGAGAGGAACACGGCGATGGTATTCCAGAACTACGCACTCTGGCCCCACATGACGGTATTCGACAA
>JALURD010000054.1 GCA_027057815.1 Acidilobaceae archaeon
CATTTTCTACATCTAGTATCCGCTTCTTCCGAACCTATTAACCCTACTAAATAACATACACTCTTGAGGGGTGTTATGCCAGAGTGTCCGCGGTACCTGGTACATTCTCGAGAAGAACCTATTATATGAGGGCATCTGAAATCAGAGAACTCCTCAAGTTAACCGAGGGACGCGACATTATCAGCTTTGCAGGCGGCCTTCCTGACCCAAGGACATTCCCGAAAGAGGATCTCGCCAAGATAGCCAAGGAGGTCATAGAGAAATATGGCGATAACGCGTTACAATATTCTCCCACTCCAGGCGTCACGCCCTTCAGGGAGACATTAGCGGAATTCCTGAACAGCCATGGAGTCAGCGTTACAAAAGACGATCAGATTATAGTGACTACAGGCAGCCAGGAAGCGCTATACCTTGTTAGCCTCACGCTAATAGACGATGGAGACGTTGTCTTTGTCGAGGCTCCCACCTACTTGGCAGCTATAAACGCGTTCAGAGTTTATAGGCCAAGGCTAGTCTCTATACCAATCGACGAGGAGGGCATGAGAACCGATATTCTGGAGGAGAAAGCCAAGAAGCTGGCTGCTGACGGCTTCAAACTCAAGATGATATACACTGTACCCACTTGCCAGAACCCTAGCGGGGTCACTATGAGCCGTGACCGGCGCAAGCACTTACTCGAAATAGCTGAAAAGTACAACATGATCGTTATAGAAGACGACCCCTATAGCTTCTTCAGCTTCGAACCATTAAACGTTGAGCACCTCAAAACCATGGATAAGAACAGCAGAGTCGTATACCTCGGGACCCTCAGCAAGATCCTCTCTCCAGGCCTGCGAATAGGATATGCTGCTGGGCCCAAGTGGATAGTGTCATACTTCGAGCTAGCAAAGCAGATGGTTGACCTTCACAGCTCCACTCTAACACAGTATATAGCTATGGAGGCTATCAAGAGGGGTCTAGTCGATTCAACCGTGGAGAAGGCAAAGAAGATATACAAGGAGAAGAGGGATGCAATGCTTGACGCCATGGAGAAGTACTTCCCTGAGGGATCCCACTGGACCAGGCCTGCCGGCGGGCTCTTCGTCTTCGCATACGCACCGCCCGGGATAGACACTAAGAGCCTTCTACCCGAAGCCCTACTCAGAGGAGTAGCTTATGTACCCGGCGCGAGTTTCTTCGTCGAAGGAGGCGGCGAAAATACTATGAGGCTTAACTTCAGCTATCCAACGATAGAGCAGATATACGAGGGCATTAAGAGGCTAGGAAGCCTCATAGCCGAGAAGGCAGGCAAGCGATAGGTAAATGCAACCTCCAAATCTGTAAAGGGGCCATGGAACTATTTGCCTGACCCACTTTCCTCAATTCCTTTGCCAGCCAAGACGAAACGGATCATCCTGCTAAGGCCGTTAATCCAATTCTCAGGATCTACTACAACAACGCCGAGCTGCTGACTTACTCTGGCCATCCCCTCGTCGCTAGTTACCAGTACTCCACCCGTCTCCAAAGCTAGAATTATCGTATCCAGGTCCTCCACGCTGTCCACTAGCCCTTTCCGCGTAGCTTCCCTGTATTTCTCCCGCAACCCTCTAATTACTTCTCCTATGCACTCCTCGTCGCCTCCAGGACAGTCCTTTGACGCCTTTCTGACCGCGGACTCCGCCACGCGTAGACCTTTATAGAGCCTCCTTCTCACGTCAGCTACATACTCGGAAAACACTGCTGCCGGGATCCTCGTTGAGAGCTTATCTGGAGCCTTTACAACTACCCATGCAGCCAGCTCCTGCACCACATCAAGGCTGAC
>JALURD010000055.1 GCA_027057815.1 Acidilobaceae archaeon
GTATTCTACGCCACGGCGACGAATCCTATCGACGCGAGTCTGTAGCGGGGGAATCTAGCCCTCGCCGTGGCGTAGAATACCAGGGGTATAGACGCTAAGGCGACAGCAGCTGAGACCAGGGGAGCCCCGGGGAAAGATGCGAGCGTCGCGGCTGCAAGCGCCCCAAGAAGAGGGGCCTCAGGCCTCCTAGGCTCAGCCGCTCCCTCCATAGTCGAGAGCGCAAGCAATACGCTTCGCAGGCCCGAGAGGAGGCCTGAGAGCGGCTGGCTAGCCGCCACGGCCCTTCCCCGAGAGGGCTAGACCCAAGGCTATTATCAATGCCACTCCCACTAGCCCTGAAAGCACGTAACCTACCGTGTCTGGCAGGCCCGGCACAGTGTAGTCGGGGAATGGAGACCACTCAGGAAGATCCCACTCCCTCAAGCCGAGCTTCTCCGCTGCAACGTCCAGAGGCTCATGATAACCCACCCTCTCAGCTAGGATAACGCCAAACACCGGGCTAAAAGCGAGGAGAACAACTATCAATACCAGAGGCCTCTTGTACTTCGAAAGCACGCCGGTCACAGCCTGCCACCCCACGCGGCAAGCCCGCCCTTACCGTAGAGATAGTCCACTATGAACGCTGTGGCAAGCCCCTCAATAATACCCAGAAGAGCGTGCCACGATACCATTACGGGGACCGACACCGTTACACCATAGGGGAAAGAGGGGCTTAGACCGATCTCCACTCCAGCGGCAAGGCCAGCCAGGACTATGCCAAGCCATCCCCCGAGGAAGGAGCCTAAGAGTCTCGACCTTCTACTGTTACCAGCTATACCAACAACTAGCCTGTAGGCGTAGTAGCCTGCTAGAACATCGATTATAGCCATGTTTAGAACGTTGGCGCCAAAAGTCGTAAGGCCTCCGTCGTGGAACACGAGAGTTTGAACAGCGAGTACAATGAACATGACGTAAAACCCCACCACCGGCCCGAAGACTATTCCGGCCAGTGCTCCCCCAACAAAGTGAAGCGATGTTCCACCGGGCAACGGCCAGTTTAGCATCTGGGCAACGAATATCCCTGCGGCGAAAATTGAGACCGTGATCGCCCTATCACCTTTGATTAGTTCACTTGCCCTTCTCCAAGTCAAAGCCAGGTACCCAAGTGTGACTGCATAAGTTGCTATGATCCAAGTTGGATCTAGGAATCCATCTGGTATATGCAAGACCTACACCCTATCAGACTGTCATTTTCGATGTAGGGACGTATGGATTGTCTTATTTATAAAATTAAGGCGTATCCTTCAAGATCCTGTATATACGGGTGAATATTTTAATTATGTAAATTCTATAGTGCTAATAATATAAGGACGCGAGGAAATGATCCAATTTCTTGATGCTTGCTTATTGCTCATGGAGGTGGCGATGGCTTGAATTCCTCAAGAGGAGAATATCATTCTGAGGAGAGGCTTTACCTCTTACTCGATGGTTTTGAGAAGCTAAGAAAAGGGTCACTTCTCGTTGTAGTTGGGTATGTACTCATAATCGCATCTCTCCTTTGGATGATGGCCTCTGTGGCCACGTTTCCATCAATATTTAGGGGCATGGATAGATTCCTCGGTGCAATGACCTCTGCTATGATTGCCGCCGCATTGACCTCCCTAGCCGGGATCCTCTTGGCTCTAGCGGGCTTCATAGTGCTTCTCTCATCGTCCAGTAGCTTCAGAGACTATTCCCCTTCCAGGCTTGGGAGGGGATCCACTGCTGCATCCCTCATAGCTGGGGGCTTCGCGGCTATGGCGTTCGGCCTACTTTTAATAATAGCGTCGGCATACGGCGCTACGGCCTGGAGCGCTGTTATTGGTATGGGGTTCATATTCCTCGGGATACTAATAGCATTCATAGGTGAGATACTCTTCGCCGTGTTTATTAGGGACTTAACCGTGCTTAGGGATGAGGGTCTCAACGTCCCGGCGAGCTTCGACGCAGCGGGAATACTATTACTCTTAGGCGTAGTGTTAAGCGTTATACCTATGATAGCCCCCATAGGAGCGATCCTCGCGTTAATAGCTCTAGCAATGATCTATAAGTACTCAGAGGAAGCTATTAATGGGTTAAGAGAACAGATTTCAAGGAGCAGGGCAGGGTTGAGCAGGCCATACAGGCCTTGAGGCCCCGGGCCACTCATAATTATGAGTATTTTCAAATTAGAAGTGCTCACCCCAGAGGCTCAGCCTCTCCCTCCTTTTTATCTCCCTCATTATTCTATCTAAGTGCTTGTAGACTGTGCTATGCATTCTACCTTCGACTAGCATCTCAATGGCCTGCTTTGCCGCCATGGCCCTCTCGTATTCTCCTATTATTGCTACGTGGTAGTCTCCAACTACTATGTAGGTGCCTGTCATCTGCTCGAGTGTCCTTCGGGCTCTACCGCCTTCGCCTATGATTCTCCCCTTAACCCTCTTGAGATGATTGGGTGAGTCTCCCACGAGTTGCTTTAAGTCGACAATAACAAGTACCTGGTCGTCATCTAGAAGTCTCATGGCTTTATCCGCTGGGAACCCGTAGGCTATCGCTTTGATTACCTCTGCGGCTTTCATCACATTGTAAGGACTAACCTTGTCGCTCTCAGCCTCAACTATAACCATGCCATTCTCGGTGTCAACCGTTATGAGCGTGCCCGTACGCTCCATAAGCTCCTTCTTAACCCTGCCAGCTTCACCGATAACCGCGCCCAGCCTCTCAGGCGGCACCCTGACGTACATCCTCGGCCTTATCCCTGCCGGCATTACTGGCCACCTAGCCGCGCCTGGAGTCTAGTGGAGTTAACGCGAGTTATAACGCCTAGGCTTAGGAGGGTTAACGGTTTAACAGGTTTTCCAAATTATCGAAAAGAGAAGGGAGCGCGTGTTAGCGGGGTGGTTTGGACGCATGCGTACAGGATTACCTGGATTCTTCGGACCATCACACTGGTTGTCCTGCTATCGCTAGCCCTAGTAGGTGGAGTAGTAGTCTGCAAGGCTAAGGAGAAGGCTAAGCCCGGGGAGTAGGAGGAGAAGTGGGAGAAAGCCGCAAAGGAAACTGGTAGGACGGCACTATGGCTTGGAGTATTCTACAACCTCATAATTCTCCTTCTATTCCTGGGTATACCCTGTAATGGTTAAGGCTGGATTGAAGCCTCCCCTCTCCCTGAGAAGGGCGATCATCCTCCATAGCATTGCCAACGTTATCCTTGTTGGTGTTGCCGGTTTCCACGCTGTTTACTATTGGGAGAAGGGTAAGGTGGGACCTGTTGAGTACGCGTTGATAGCTGTAGCCCTACTCTTGGTAAGCTCTGGGATAATCTTAGCTGCGGTAAGGTTTAGGGCCGCCAGGAGGATAGCAGCATTAATACACCTGCAGAGAATCCTCGGCCTTACACTTCTAACCCTCGCCGTGATACACTACTCAATAAAGTGATAAGGCTGCTACGAGAAGTCCTGGCCCTCCACGCCTAGGCAGGCTTTGAGGTGTCCAAGGTAGTCCTGAACACCTATGGCTTTAGCCATGAGATCTGCGGGATCCCCGTCTATGTATGACGAGAAGAAGTCTACTATATTGCCTACATCTCTCTCTAGAAACTCAAGGGCGTAGGGGTGGTCATGGTGAACCGCCTGGGCGACGTCAATTATCCAGGGCTTTTCCATCCACAGCATGATATTATACTCGCTGAGGTCGGCATGGACTAGCTTAGCCTTGCATACTATCCTCTCAATTTGTACCGCTAGGTCTGTAAGTATCTCTTCCATGAACTGCTCGTCGAGATTGTCAGCCTCCTCTACAAGAAGGGGGGCTCTATACCCGTTCTCTCCCAAGAACTCCATTACAAGGACGTTGCCAGAGTATGCTACCGGCCTTGGAACTCGCACCCCCGACTCATGGAGCCTCTTAAGGTTCCTGTATTCCTTCCGAGTCCATTCGTAGATTAGCCTCCTGAAGTTCCCTGAGGGGATGTTCTCGAAGCGAGGATCACCTATTATGTACTTTTTTATGCTTTTCCTGAACTCTGCGGTTGCACTGAGGTATATCTTAACTGCAAGGTCGTCCCCGTTCTTGGACTTGGCCCAGTAGACTCTAGCCTCCTTCCCCGCACTAACTACACCCTTAAGCTCCCATATCACGCCCTTGGACTCCAATCTGTATATGTGGCCCATAGTGAAGGAGTCGAATACCTCCTCTACAGTCTTGAGTAAGTCTCTATCCTTTCTTCTCTCCTCCTCCTCACGCTGCCTCTTAAGCCACCTGGCGCGGCGCCTAGCCAAGCTCCTCTCCAACCTCCTCCAGCATCTCCTCGTCTATGTAGCCCATCTCTATTAGTTTCCTGACCTCGTCCTTAACGTATCTATACACGACTTCGCCCTTCATGTCCTTGGTGCCCCAGGGGAGGAAGAGGATTACGTCTCCTTCCCTCATCCAAACCCTTCTCCTCATCTTACCCGGTATCCAGGCCTTGTATACCTCGCCGTCGGCGCACCTCACTTCAAGGAAGCCTCCTCCGATGTTACGTATGACAATGCATGGCATTGTACCCTCCTCCTCGCTTGGCAGGGGCATCTCGCCCTTCCGCCTCTCCTCGTAGCCGCGCCTCTTCCTGGCCACCACATTCACCCCTCTTGACTTGTCACTGCTTTGCGTATAATGTATATTCGCCTCCCCGCCATGTAAGCCAGGTACTCCTCTCCCTCCCTGAAGTCGTCCACGTAGACTCTCACGTCACGGGAACTGAGTTCTATTACACGGGTATACCCCGATTCGCTGTCGAGGAATACAGTCGTGGGGCCATTCCTGGAGAGCAGCATTACCCGCCTGACCTCGGCTGGTTCTCCAAGCTTCCTGAATCCCCTCTCCCAAAGCTCATCGGCGGATATTAGGATCTCCCTCCCCGTCTTCAAGTCCACGAATAGGCCCCCGCCCCGGGCCCTGGCGAGGTAGAGCGTGGGCCTCCCTCCAACCTCTACAAGCTCCCCAGGCTGTATGTCCGGGATTCTAACAGCAACAGTCAGCCTGCCCTTCCTGCTACCATCCGGCTTCCTACCGATGAGCTTGTAGGTTTCGACCGTTTTACCCATGAAAGCCGACCTAATCTTGGATGCAATCATCCTGGCACTAGCGTGGTCGTATACGAGGAGATCTATGCCCTCCCTCCTCTCCTCAACCTTCACTACTGCATCACTAAGCCTCTTGTCGAGTCTCCTTAAGAAGGACTCAATGCTCCTCTTCAACTCGGGGCTCAACCTACCCTCGCTCGACCTGATCTGAACTATTGCCTCGTATCCGCGAGCAGTCGCCTTGGCCGTACAGAGCGGGCACACGCCAGGCTTAGCGTTCACCTCTATGACTACTTCATCATAGATAGTTGAGCCCCCGGCCCGCGCCCCAACCTTGACCTTAACCTGGTGGAGCCCGGTACCGTGGAATGGCTGGAGTAGCTCTACACCTTCAATCCAGGCCTCTTCCACGTATTCGGTTGGCTTAACCTTCTGAGTCAGGAGGAGAGTTAGGTACTCGTAGAGAGACTCCTCGAGCTCGCCCGCAGGCTGGTTCCAGCCCCCCTGAAGCTTGTATGACCCGCAGACTCCACAGTAGACGTAATCGACCCTACCAGGGAGCCTGGCTAGCCCGTAGACTTCACGGTAGCAGTCCCTGCAGAGGGGGCCCACGAAGTCCACGTCCGCCCTGCCACAACGCGGACAGCGCCTTGTCAGCTTACTCATTCCACCAGGCCACCCGGTCACCTCACGGGCGCCCGGAGGCTAAGAAGGACGTGGGCCCAAGGGATTCGTGTAACGTCTAGAGTTTGATCCTGACTATTATCGTTTTCCTTGTCCTCCTCTTCCCCGTGCTCGTGACGCCTACGTATTCGTCCGCCCTGCCTACACTCTCCACTATGCCCTTCCGCTTCAACACCCTGACGACCCGGGAGGCCGCGCCTCTATGGGTGAAGTAGACATCCACTCCGTCCCTTGTCCTGATTAGGTCCACAGCGTCGGCC
>JALURD010000056.1 GCA_027057815.1 Acidilobaceae archaeon
GGCTTGAGGTCGCAAGGATCGACAAGTTAGAGATACAAAGCGACAAAGTGGAAGAGATAGCCTTAACCGCGGCACGCCACGCCTTCGCTCAGCTGAGGAAGCCCGTCGCGGTTGATGATACATCACTAGAGATTGAGGCATTAAACGGCTTCCCGGGCCCCTATGCAAGCTACGTATACAAGACCATAGGGCTTGGGGGTATCCTAAAGCTACTTAAGGGATCGAGGAGTAGACGTGCCTGCTTCAAAACCGCGGTTGCTCTCATAATTCCACCCTACGAGAAGGTCTTCACCGGCGTGACGTGTGGGGTCATAGCTGAGGAGCCGAGGGGATCGAGGGGCTTCGGCTACGACCCTATATTCATCCCTGAGGGGTCGGGTAGGACTTATGCTGAGATGACGCTGGAGGAGAAGAACAGGTACTCCCACAGAGCCAAAGCCTTTAGGGCAATGGCGGAGTGGCTGACGGCTACTTACGAGCTGGGGTGAAACGCTGATGGGAGGTAAGCCCTGCCTCCTGGTGAAGACTCAGCTGGGCCTGGAGCGCATTGCAGCGGCTAGGATAGAGGAGGAGGCGCCCTGGCTGAAGGCCGAGGCGGCGCCGAAGGGCTTCAAGGGGCTCGTACTGGTTTCAGGATGCAGGGATCCTCAGGGTGATGCGAAGCTCATAGAGGAGAGAATAGTGGAGGCCGACAGGGTGGTGGTGCTCGAAGCCTGGGCTCCAGCCGAGCCCGAAGCCATAGCAAGGAAGGCCGCCGAGATAGCGGTGGGGAGGATATCGAGCAGCGAGTGCTTCGCAGTGAGGACCACCAGGAGAGGGAGGCACGGCTTCACTAGTATAGACGTGAACGTAGCGGCTGGGAGAGCGGTCCAGGAAGCCACAGGGGCCTGCGTCAACCTTAGCTACCCCGACAAGATAGTACTAGTTGAAATAATCGGTGGCGACGCCTTCATATCGATAGTCCCCGGCTCCTTCGAGTGGAAGAAGATGAGGCCCGGCAAGAACCCGGTTTACAGGCTCTTCAGGAGGATAGCAGTAGTCCAGATGCCATACCTAGGCCCCCTGGACGCCTGCAGAAACATGGGTGTAAGGATCGGTAGGGAAGTCCAGAACTTCGAGGTCAGAGAGTTGGTGGTTGCCCCTGCAGGCCTCGTGAGGGGTAGGGAGCTGGCAGAGTTCCTCAACGGTGTCTTCGAGGGGATAGAGTCAAGGTACCAAGTCCAGGCGAGGAGCTACCACCGGAAAGTAGAACGGGTACCCGTCTACGTGCAGGACATACACCAGCTGGTCAGGGATAGAAGGGGGGAGCCCATAATAGTCCTCGAGCCGGAAGGAGAGCCCGTTTCCCGGGTTGGGGACAAGCTCTGGGAGATAATCAAGGGCAAGGGCAGGATTAACATCCTCGTAGGCTCCAGGGAGGGGATCCCTCTCGGCGTATACAGGTACGCAGACCTGGTGGTCGATATAGCCCCGGGCGTCACACTGTCCACGGAATACGCGGCGGCAGCCGCCCTCATAGCCCTAGCGACTGTGCTCCACGATAAACTAGGTGAAGAGGAGGAGAGAGAGGCTGCTATAGGTTGACATAACTTTTAATCACCTTTGAATACTTTTAATGCCTAAACCCCTCATGGCGACGAGTATTGCACTAGCCGTGTGCCTGTCGACCCTAAACTTCCTCTGTAGCAATACGTTATCCTTTGAACTACTTGTTCCTTTCGGGTCTACAAATCTAACCTCTATAGCGTATAGGGGTGCTTTCCTTGCAATCAATTCAATTATACGACTACGGAAGGTCATTACCCTCCAGTTGTAGTTCTCGTGTAGCCTCCCACCATTCCTTATCCATGCCATTTTTAGTCTGCCTAGTACTTCTGGGTCTTCGAGGAATAACGTCTTGACCCCGTGGTGGTAGGCATATCCTAGCATCTCGTGAACCTTCACGCCGATAACGCTCCAAGCCCTACGCCTTGGATACCCTCTAGCCGTGACCTCCCTGAACCAGAATGTCTTGTAGTCTAACACCCCACCCTCCGGGTCTAGAATCGCGAGGTTAATCCTGTCAGTGTTGACGTCAACGCCTGCAACATTATCCCCTAAAGGCTCGTCATACCGTTTCACGGTATTGACGTAGAAGCTCCAGGGAACGGATACGTGTACTTCGCCTCCAATCCACAGCACTCCCTTTCTTACACCATAATCGGTTATCACCACTCGTGGCATGTATTTCTCCCTCTCCTCTATGATGGCGTCTAGAACCCGCTTCTGCCCCCTATTCGGCTTGGCGTGGAGTAGGACTCTGTCCTTGCCCCCGTCCCAGTGGTATGTTGTGACGCTCACCGTGTAGTCCTCGTGCACCCGTATCACGTTGCCTGGCCACTCCCTCTCGTAGTGCTGGAATAGGAGCCAGTCTCCCAGTTCCACATCCCTAACGTCTACTCTAAGCTCCCTGGCTGACTCCCATATGCCGTAGACCAGGTAGACTACGCCGTAGCTGTACCGCTTATTCGGGATGACCTCATACGCCAGGGGCTTGAAGAGCTTCAACCAGGCAACCTTAGAGGGAATCAGGCTATCAGTATACTGCTCTACCATGCCCAACACTCTATGAGTAGCTATCCTGAACCTCCAAGCGGTGGATAATAGTTTAGACGCCACCTCGCCGCTGGCGTTGAATGCGAGCTTCACAGTGTAGTAGGGCTCCCTATGCAAGGCTATAGCCCCGAAAGAAATATTAGGTTGCAATCCCTATAAACGTAGTAGTTACCGCGGGGTTCCGAGAGCCGCGGCCCGGACCGCGGTGAGGGGCCCCGCGCGGAAGCGTGATGAACCGCCCGCCGAGGCATCAAGAATCATCAGAACTCACGAGAAGTCTCGGTGGGCGGCGAACGCTTGGCGGATAAATCCTCTACCTAAAAACAGTACTCCATGGATGGGAGCTTTGAAGATAGTACTCCTAGCCGCGGGCCAGGGCGAGAGGCTGAGGCCTATAACTGAGACGAGGCCTAAACCCCTGCTCCCCGTAGTCGATGAGCCCGTGGGTTGCAGGCAGCTCAGGATGGCCCTCGAGGCCACGGGGGCTAGAGAGGTTGTTGTGGTATACTCGTACCTAGGGGACCAAGTCAAGAAGGTGCTCAGTGGGTGCGCAGGTGGAGGCGTAGAGCTGCACTTCGTGAGCCAGGGGGATCCCCTCGGCACAGGTCACGCCGTCCTGAAGGCTGTCGAGGCCACGGGGCTAGATGACGTCTTAGTAGTATATTCGGACGTATACCTAGCTAGTAGCGCTGTTGAAGCGGTCAGGTCGATGAAGCCTCCTTCGATCCTTGTAGGCGTTACGAGAACCCCGTGGGAGTATGGAGTGGTCAAGGTAGAGGATGGCCTAGTTGTGGGGCTTGAGGAGAAGCCTCCTAGGGAGCGGGCCCCAGAGAAGGCGCACGTATTCATAGGGGTTGCGATGCTCAGAGCAGAGGACGTTGAAGGTCTTAGATCGATTAAGCCGTCGCCGAGGGGCGAGTATGAACTGACGGATCTCCTGGCAAGCCTTGCATCAAGAGGCGAGCTCGCGGCTGTAGAGCTCCCTGAGCCGGAGGCGTGGAGGGACATTGGTAGGCCATGGGATCTCCTCATAGCTAACCGTATGGAGCTGGATAAGCTTGAGCCTAGGGTTAGGGGCGAAGTCCACCCCACAGCAGTAATAGAGGGACCCGTGGTCGTCGAGGAAGGAGCGACGATAGGGCCTCACACGGTGGTGGAGGGGCCAGCTTACATAGGACCGGGCGCCCTGGTCGGCCCTAACGCCCACATAAGACCCTACACGGTCATACACGGAAAGGCTAAGGTTGGCTTTGCGAGCGAGGTCAAAGCATCTATTCTATTAGAGGATGCCAGGGCGCCGCACCTCAACTACGTCGGAGACAGTATTGTGGGCGAGCACGTGAATCTGGGAGCTGGGACTATAACGGCTAACGTCCGGTTTGACAGGAAGAGCGTGAAGATGACGGTGAAGGGGATCAGAGTAGACACTGGCTTAAGGAAGCTAGGCGCGGTGATCGGCGGCTATGCTCAGACGGGTATAAACGTATCCATAATGCCCGGCGTGAAGATTGGCTCATACGCCCTCGTCTACCCGGGATGCGTGGTTGACAGGGACGTGCCTAGAGGTGGGGTATTCAAGTGCGGCGGCCGCTAGCGGGTATAGCGTACCCGGCCCCCTACAGGGTAGCGCTTTCCAGCATAGCGTACCACCTCCTCAGAGGACTCCTCGGGGAGGAGAGGATCCCCTATACCGAGGTTTTCCTTGAAGATGGGAACCCGTGGAGCCCAGGAGTCTATAGGCAGCCTCTTGCCCTCTTCGTCAGCCTCCCCTACGAGTTGATGTATCCCGACATGGTTAAACTCCTCGACTCACTCGGGATCCCCGCGGGGGCAGGCGATAGGAGCGAGGATGACCCGATAATTATAGCTGGAGGACCTGCGGTCACAGCTAACCCCCTCCCTGTTTCGGGCTTAGTAGACGCCGTGCTCGTCGGAGAGGTGGAACCCGTATTCCACGACATAATAGACGCGCTTGGTTACCCTTCCAGGAAGTCTAGGCTTGAGGCTCTGGCCCAGGTAGAGGGAGTGTACGTTCCGAGACTAGACAACGAGCCCGTGACGCGGGTCTACGTGCGCGACCTGGACTCGGCGTGGTATCCTGTCAGGCAGGAGATCCCCGAGAACGTGGAGCCCGTGTGGGGTAGGAGCTTCATGCTCGAGACGACGAGGGGATGTGCCAGGTCGTGTAGATTCTGCATGGAGGGCTTCATTTTCAGGCCAAAGAGGGATAGGAGTCTCAAGAAGATAATAGAGTTGATGGAGGAGGGTGTAAGAGTAAACAGGGTGGGCAAGGTCTCATTCTACAGTCTAGCATTCTTCGACAACCCTGCAGCAGAGGATGCCCTAGAGCACGCTGTGGAGGCTATGGGGCTCGAAGTCTCCGTTCCCAGCCTTAGGCTTGAGACCCTCAATGAGAGAAGGGCTCGGTTGATAGCGGCTGGGGGGCAGAGGACCATCACTATAGCTCCGGAAACTGGCAGCTGTAGGATAGCGAGGGCCATAAACAAGTACGCTGGAAACGAGAGGGTCCTGGAGGTTGTTGCAGTAGCCATAGAGGCTGGCTTGAAGAGTGTAAAGATGTACCTGATAACCGGGTTCCCTGGCGAGACGGCTGAAGACTTAGAGGACACAGTCAACCTGGTTATTGAGGCCCAGAAGGCGGCCGTGGCGAGGGGTGGAAGGGTCAAGGTCTCCCTAAACCCCTTCGTTCCGAAGCCCGTGACGCCCCTACAATGGGCCCCCATGGCCCCGGTTAGGGAGTTGCGGGAGAGGGTGCGCGTGGTGAAGAAGATACTCGCCAGGTACGGAGTTGAGGTGGACTCATACGATCCGAGGTACGCTGTGGTCCAGACGGTGCTAGCCCGTGGCGGCCCCGAGCTGTCTGACGCCATAGTGGAGTGGGCGAGGAGAGGCGGCGGCCTCGGCGGCTTCCGGGCAGCCCTGAAGGCCAGAGGGATTGACGTTGTGTCCTACCTGCGCGAGATGGATCCCCAGGAGGATCCCCCCTGGCACAGGGTAATCAAGCACCCCTATGCGAGAGTCGAGATGCTCAGGATGGAGTACAAGGCCTACCTGGAGGCTGGATGCTAGATTATGGTCTCCCGTACCTTCTAGCCACTGCCCTGTATGGGTTGTTGTAGACCATGGAGAGGGCTGCCTGCTCTGGGATTCCGGCTGCCACCGCGATCCCGACCATGCTTCTAGGGCTCCAGAGCTCCTCGGGAGCCGAGGCATCGCTTACTAGTATTAAGTTGACGCCATTACCGAAGCCTCTGCGTATCGTTAAGTGGACTCGGCGCCATGACCCCTCTCTAATCTCGCCCTCGGCTAGGGGTCTCAGGCTAACCTCGACAAATCCCCAGCCTCTCTCGCGGAAGAGGCGGGCTTGGCTCTTGTCGGTCGCGTGGACCTCCATGCCAGGGCCCGGCCTGATGACGTCGACCCTCTTATTGACCGCAGCGTAGCGTAGCACCTCTAGGCTCCTAGCCTCGACAACGACTATGGCGTTGCGGGGCGCTGAATCTATGCCCTTCCTGGCCTCTCTCCTCGTAGAGGCGGCGACTGTGTACCTGAAGAAGACTTTAACGCCCAACTTGGATGCTTCATCCTTCACTCTATTCATGTCACCGTCAAACACAGTATGCTCTATGGCTACACCCTTAATCCCCATACGTGCAGCTAGCTTAATGATCGAAATTGCTTCGTCTGGGTTACGTGGTTTCACTGACAGATCGTAGAACTCCAACTGGAGGCCGCCCCTTAGCTTTTGAGCATCTCCTCGAAGTCCTTGACGGCTTTAGCTCTCTTGCCGGTATAGTGTATGGATACTCTTATCACGTCGTCGGACTCGTAAACGTAAATGTTGCCCTGATATGCCTCCTGCTTGCTAAGCCTTAGGTAGAATGTGCCATTCTTGTCTACCCTATCGTCGATACTAGTAGCTAGCAGACCCCTATCGGCCGGAGTCAGCTTCGAGAATATGTAGTCGACAACCTTCTCAGCATTGGGGCCCTCGACCCTCAGTGTTAGCTTGATTATTGGGTTGCCGTAATGGCCCTGGAGGACCTCCTCTTCAATCTTAACCTCCTGCCTTAGCTCTTCGGGCACGATCTCCAGTAGCGCCTTTAGGACCTTCTCCTTATCCTCCGTGGCGTGCACGAAGACCCTGGCTTCTACAGCTCTAATGGGCAAGGCTCCGCACTCCCGCATCTATTGATAGGCCACCCTGCTAGGGATACTGGTGGCCTGATAGAGGTTAATGTGTAGGAGGAGGGGTGTGAGAGCGGATGCTACTGCAGGTCGCCCTTGTGGTACTTCTCTCTTATCTCGTCTGGTGCTATGAGCCTAGCACCCCTGCTGGCTTCGTGGCGCTTCTTCAGCTTCCTCTCCTTGGCCTTCTTCTTCCACTTGTACTTGTGCGTGCCGCGCAGGCCTCTTGTTGCTCTGAGACCCCTAGCCCTCCTAGCGGCTGGTGTTAGGCCCCTGCATGGCCTGCACTTGTGCTTGCCTGATGTGACCCACTTGAGCTCAGGGTCATTCTTTATGGCGGGGTGATGCGGGTCAACCATTATTACCTCATACCACTTGTAGAGGCCGTCCTCGCCAACGTAGTAGCTTGCTAACACCACCATGTTAGGGTACTTCCTTTGAGCCCTTTCCTCAGCCATGACTTGCAGGCCCTTGGCTGGCGCGAAGCCATAGATACCCATTCTCTTTGGCCTCCTACCCTTGTTGGGCCTAGGCTTCCTCCTGCCACCCTTCCTTACCCTAACCCTGACTACTATCACGCCCTGCTTGGCCTTGTAGCCCAGAGCCCTAGCCCTATCCAGCCTGGTCGGCCTCTCAACCCTGACTATCGCCGGCTGCCTCCTCCACTCCATCAGTCTCTGCTTCATTAGCTCCCCGTGCTCACCGTCGTATGGCCTCTTCCACTGCATCCGCAGGTAGTGGTAGAGTCCCAAGGCCACTGCTCCGGCACCCTCTCCGACGCAGGCTGGAGTGGAGTCCCTGCGGGTATTAATCGTTCCGCGTGCCACTCCCCTCGCGGCGGGGGTTCAAGGGAAGTTGGAGGCGTCTAACATACTAGTGGGAGTGGTCGGCAAGACGAATGTTGGTAAATCCACGTTCTTCGCGGCTGCGACTGAGGTAAGCGTTGCAATAGAGAACAGGCCATTCACCACCATAGAGCCGAACATAGGAGTGGGTTACGTTAGGAAGAGATGTGTCCACGTCGAGCTGGGCCTCCCTAAGTGCGATGCAGTCAATAGTATTTGCTTGAACGGCGACAGGCTGATCCCCGTTAAGATGATGGATGTCGCAGGCCTCGTCCCCGGCGCACATAAGGGTAGGGGGTTGGGGAACAAATTCCTTGACGACCTGCGTAGGGCCGACGTTCTGATACTGGTTGTCGACGCAAGCGGCTCAACGGACCCTGAAGGGGTCCCTGTTGGGCCCGGTAGCTTCGACCCTGTGGAGGAGGTTGAGTCCATGATATCAGAGATCGATGAGTGGATGTATGGCATAATATCAAAGGACTGGGACAAATTCGCGAGAACCGTAGACACCGGCGGAGTCACGGACGTAGCAGGCGCTATCGCGCAGAGACTCTCCGGCCTAAGCATAAGGAAGATGCACGTAGCCTCCGCGCTAGAGGAGACAGGCCTGTCGGCCAAGAAGCTGACCACGTGGTCCAAGGAGGAGTTGAGGCTATTCATAAAGACGTTGAGGAAGATAGCTAAGCCCATAGTAGTAGCCGCCAACAAGGCCGACATACCGGCCGCCGAGGAGGGGGTCAAGAGGCTCAAGGAGGCACTCGAGCCGCGGGGGATCCCTGTAATCCCCACGAGCGCTGTTGCAGAGCTTGCCCTAAGGAGGGCAGCTAAGGCCGGCTTGATCAAGTACAAGCCCGGAGACCCCGACTTTAAGATTGTAGACGAGTCTAGGCTAACGCGGAGGCAGCTCGAGGCTCTTGAAATGATTAGGGAGAGAGTGTTGAAGAAGTGGGGGAGCACGGGGGTTCAGCAGGTCCTTAACACGGCGGTCTTCGACGTTCTCGGAATGATAACAGTGTACCCCGTTGAGGATGCCAACAAGTACACGGATAAGCAGGGTAGAGTGTTACCGGACGTCCTCCTGGTGCCCCGCGGGACTACCGTAAGGGAGGTGGCGTACATGATCCACACAGACCTGGGGAAGACGTTCCTCTACGCGGTAAACGCTAAGACCAAGCGCAGAATAGGAGAGTCGTACGTCGTTCAGGACGGAGACGTTATTAAAATAGTCGCGGCCGCCGCTAAGAGGTGAGAAGCTTCCTAGCCCTCTTTATACTCCCCGTTGTGGCTAGAGGGAGTACTAGAACCCTCTCCCCATTAATCCTCCTCACCAATCCCAGGACTGCGAGTGCTAGATACTTGTACCCCTTCCTCACGCGAAGGATCCCTCTGCCAGTCTCGGGGTTATACTCTATCACCTTGATGCCAGCCTCAGCTAAGCCTGTAAGGCCCTTGAGATCCTTCAGCACGTTTCTAAAAGTCTCCTCAAGCGACTCCGCGTCGGCGACAGACGCTGGGATCACCTCGAAGACTATGTACCTTCTGCGCGGCTTCCTGGAAAGCCTCCTAGCGGCCCTCGAGGCCTCCCTATACCTGGCCTCTAGCTTTAGAGCTAGCTCCAGGAGCCCGGCAGCCCTTTCAAGCCTCCTCCTAACCGGCCTTACGGCTAGTGTTGAAGCTGCTATCCCCGCGGCGAAGCCTGCGGCCACCGCTATCATGACATCGATGAGCCCCGGCAATAGTTCAACCCCTTCACAACTCTACGGTCAGACTGTCGTGAGCCAATCACCCTTCAGTCTGGGACGGCGTCATCATCCCAATAAGCCGGGCTAGCTAGGAGGATTAATTAATAGTATTCCTTTTTAAAAGAGGTCGGCAGAGAGAAGATTACTTCATAGCCCTTCAGGGCTCAGAGGTCGGTCTCTTCCTCACCCGCTTGATTTCAGTCCTTTGCGTGCGCTTAAACGGTTATCAGCTTGCCTGAGCTCCGGTGTTGTGTGTAGCATAGACCTTTAAACTTGGGCTGATAGACCCGCTCCTGGTGGTGGGTGTACAGGCGTGGCTATGGGGATGCCTCCAACAGCGTATGACAGGGCCATCACGATCTTCTCGCCAGAGGGTAAGCTCTACCAGGTGGAGTATGCGTTCGAGGCGGTTAAGAAAGGCTGGACAAGCCTGGGGATAAGGACTAAAGACGCCGTTATCCTGGCGGCTGAGAAGAGGAGGGTAGTTCCTCTCCTAGACCTCGACAGCGTGATGAAGATAAACGTGATCGACGAGCACATAGGGGTAACCTTCGCTGGTATGGGCAGTGATGGAAGGATACTAGTGGATTACGCAAGGCTAGTGGCGGCTAGGCACAGGTTAATTTACGGCGAGCCAGCCACAGTAGAATACGTAGTAAGGGCGGTCTCGGACGTCAAACAGGCCTACACTCAGCACGGCGGAGTTAGGCCCTTCGGTGTAGCCCTAATCTTCGGTGGGATCGACAATGGGAAGACAAGGCTCTTCAGAACGGAGCCCGGAGGCCAGTACTTCAGCTACTACGCCATAGCGATAGGGATAGGCGGCGAGGCAGCTGAGAGCTTGCTAGAGAAAGAGTATAAGTACGAAATGGACTTTGACTCCGCACTAGAACTGGCAGTCAAAGCGCTCTTGAAGTCGAGGCTTGCAACGTCGAATGAGCCTAAGGAGCAGGTGCTAGGAGAATTCCATAAGTTAGTCGAAATAGGCTACATAAAAGCCGAGAAACCGGTCTTCACCATAATGAAACCCGAGGAGCTAAAGGAGATCGTGGACCGCGTTAAGGGGAAGCTAGACTAATCACATAAATAACTTAATTTGATAAATAATTAATTCGGTTCGGCGCGGTAATTCCTCGTGAAGCACGACTTTCAGGCCCGTCAATACAATCCATGTCTCTCTGAGGGTCGGGTTTTACACTAGTGCATGCTTCGATGTTGTCGGTAGAGCTGAAATCCTCCCTACTACTGTGTTAGAAGGGGAGCTTGCGTCTGAGGTGAATGGGGTTGTCCAAGAAGCACGATTTTATAGTAGCTTGGATGGAGGTTAAGGGTCAGAGGTTCGAGATCCTAGTCAAGCCTGAGCTGGCATTCAAGTTTAGGGAGGGAGAAAAGGTAAGCCTCGATGAAGTCCTCTGGACCGACACTATTTACAGGGATCACAGGAAGGGGCTCAAGGCGAGTCCTGAGGCGCTTAAGAAAGCCTTTGGGACTGACGATCCGAGGAAGATCGCCGAGATAATATTGAGGAAGGGCGAAATACAGCTTACCAGCGAGCAGAGGAGGAAGCTTATTGAGGCCAAGAGGAGGCAGATAATCAATTACATAGCAAAGAACGCTGTCGACCCGAAGACAGGCAAGCCTATACCGGAGAAGAGGATAGAGGCTGCCATGGAGGAGCTGAGAATAGGGGTCGATCCATTTAAAGATGCGGAAGCCCAGGCTGTTGAGATAGTGAGGAAGCTGGCCAGGATAATGCCGATTAAACTTGCCAGAGCCCTGCTAGAAGTAGTAATTCCACCGCAGTATAGTGGCAGGGCCTACAAGGAGCTGCAGAGGCTGGGCGAAGTAAAGAAGACGGACTGGCTACCGGACGGTAGCCTCAAGGCGGAACTTGAGATCCCAGCGGGCGCCCAGGTTGAAGTTGTAAACAAGATCCAGAGCATAGCGCGGGGGAACGCTTCTATCACAGTTAAAGGCCTGAGCTAGCATAGCTCCCGCTGAAGCGTGTGAAACTGTGAAGAGCTAAGCGGAGGGGGTAACACTGGAGTTGCCAAGCAGCCAGCGGAGAATAGTGGCGCCCGGGGACGAATTAGACCCGAAAGTTGAGGCTAAGGAGCCCTACGTGGTTGAAGTTGGCGGAAAGAAAGTTGCCACAGTTGTAGGCCTCCTAGACTACAAGGGCCAGAAGCCTTCGTACATACCCCTCGAGGCCGTTTATATTCCGAAGCCTGGGGACGTTATCATAGGGCTAGTGACGGGTATCGGTGTAACCAACTGGTTCCTAGACATAAATTCTCCTTATCAGGCAGTTCTCAATATTCAAGACTTCCTCGGTAGACCCTTCAACCCGGCCACGGATGACCCTGCGAGGCTCTTGAAGATAGGGGATTACGTAAAGGCCAAAGTTCTGGCCTTCGATAGAACTAGGAACCCACTCCTAACAGTACAAGAGGATGGGCTTGGGAGAATAACTGAGGGGAAAGTAATCACGATAAGCCCGGCCAAAGTGCCTAGGGTGATAGGCAGGAAGGGAAGCATGCTCAACATGATACAGGAGGAGACGGGTTGCGACGTGTTTGTTGCAGTCAACGGTAGAGTACACGTTAAATGTGAAAACGAAGACCTGGAGGATATAGTGATTGTTGCGGTCAAGATGATCGAGAGGGAGGCTCATAAGACAGGCTTAACGGACCGCATAAGACGGTTAATCCGGGAGGAAAGGGTTGTCAGAGGGGTGTAGTGGATGGCAAAGGCTCAGGTCCAGCTGATAAGCGAAGAAGGGCTAAGGCATGATGGACGGAGGCCCGACGAGCTAAGGCCCATCAGGATGAAGGTCGGCGTCCTATCTAACGCAGACGGCTCAGCACTCGTGGAATTCGGAAAGACACGCGTGATAGCAGCGGTCTATGGGCCGCGCGAGCCTATTCAGAAGTATATGGTACTCCCGGATAGGGCCGTGTTGAGGGTAAGGTACCACATGGCTCCATTCTCAACTAGTGAGAGGAAGAGCCCTGCGCCCTCGCGGAGGGAGATAGAGTTATCCAAAGTTATAAGAGAGTCGCTTGAGCCCGTTCTGCTACCAGAGTACTTTCCTCGAACAACGATTGACGTCTTCATAGAAGTTCTTCAAGCTGATGGCGGAACGAGAACGGCGAGCGTGACAGCTGCAAGCCTTGCACTAGCCGACGCCGGAATACCTATGAAAGCCCTAGTTGGGGGCGTGGCGGTGGGTAAGGTAAACGGAGTCCTAGTTCTCGACGTTGACGAGGTTGAGGACAGCGCCGGGGAGGCTGATTTACCAATCGCAGCAGCCCCGGACATAGGCCTCATAACGCTCTTCCAGCTCAATGGCGTGCTGACCAGGGACGAGATAAGAGCAGCCGTCAACATGGCCCTGAAGGCTATCGAGTATATAGTTGAGAAGGAGAAGGAGGCCCTTAAGGCGAAATACGAGTTCTAGTGGGGGTGAATAGGGTATGAGTGTAACTCCATTCAGGCTTCCGACTATACCATTATATAAGAAGGAGACTATAATGAACCTCATAGCGAAGGGTCTAAGGCTGGACGGTGTTAGGACCCCGGAGAGTCCGCGTAGCGTAAAGGTTGAAGTGGGTGTAATTGAGAAGGCTGAAGGTAGCGCCCACGTAAGACTGGGCAATACTCAGGTGATAGCGGGAGTCAAGATAGATGTCGGCACTCCCTTCAGGGACACGCCGGACCAGGGAGTTCTGACTGTTCACGCGGAGTTCGTGCCTTTAGCCAGCCCTCTCTTCGAGCCGGGGCCTCCCGACGAGAACGCGATAGAGCTTGCTAGGGTAATAGATAGGAGCCTCAGAGAGGTCGGGGCGGTCGACCTAAACGCCCTAGCCATAAGGCCTGGCGAGAAGGTCTGGATAGTCTGGGTGGACCTATACATTCTAGACCATGATGGGAACCTCTTCGACGCGTCAATGCTTGCAGCCATGGCTGCTCTCCTCGACGCGAAACTCCCATACTACGAGGAAATAGAGACTGGCGAGATTGTGCTTGACAGGAGTAAGAGTGAGGGCCCATTACCCGTAAAGCATAGAGTCGTAACAGTCACCCTAGCTAAGATAGGTGACTACTTAATAGTTGACCCAGACTTCGAGGAGGAGAGCGTTGCTGATGCCAGAATAGTTCTGGCGTTCGACGAACAAGGCAGGATAGTTGGGGCACAGAAGACGGGCCCCGGAGGCTTAACCACCGCAGACCTGGAAAAAGCCATGGACCTAGGCTGGAGGGCGGCGGAGGTCTACTTTAAAGCCCTGGACGAGGCGCTAGCAGGCAAAACCGGGGGGAGCTAAGGATGGGTAGGACAAAGGTCGTTGGCATAGTTGGCAGGTACGGGCCAAGATATGGAGTCAGCGTTAGGAAGCGTGTAAAGGAGGTGCTCGAAAGGAGGTACGCCAAGCACACCTGCCCCTTCTGCGGGTCAACGGGAACAGTCTACAGGAAATCAGTCGGGATATGGTCCTGCAGGAAGTGTGGCGCTGTATGGGCTGGCGGCGCTTATACTCCGAGGAGTGGCATAGCGCCCTACTTCAAGGGTTACATAGTTAGGAGAGACTCTTTCCCGGCTAAGGAGTAGGGATGCCGTCAATAATTGTAACTACCAGCAGGGCGCCGTCTCCTAGAACCCGTAGCTTCGTGAAGGATTTAGTGGCGATCCTGCCGGGCGCTGAGAAGCTCACCCGCGGGCATCTCACGCTAGAAGAGCTAGCCATAGCCGCTAGGGCAAAGGGAGCTAGCAGGATAGTCGTAGTGGGGGAGAGGAAGGGAAACCCAAGCATTATCCGTGTTTATGAGCCTACACTTGGAGCCATCTCGCCACTCCGCAACATAGTTACGTTCATACTGGCTGGCATATCGCTCTCCAGGGAGCTTGGCAGGCCGAAACCAGGGAAGGTCCAACGCCTCCTCATAGCAGACCCTGGCGACGAGGACTTAGATGAATACGTTGAAGCCTTCATTAAAGCCTTTGGTGCGCACCTGCTAGTCAAAGGGAGGAAGGCCGGGGTAGGTGATGTAGTGGTCACGCTCAAGAAGGCAGGAGATGTTGTTGTAGCAGAGTTTGAGGCCTCAGGGAAGCCTGTAGGACCCAGGCTTAAGTTGAGGAAGCCCACAAAGATGATAAAGGGAGAGAATGAAGGGTGGCTGGAGTGGCTAGGGGAAAGCTAACCATTGAGCTATGCCTAGACTCGCAGAGCGAGGCCAAGGCGCTCTATACCTCACTTAAAGCCGAGGAAATGCAGCCCAGCCCCGATAGGGGCCAAGTTAAGGTCTCCCTAGATGGCGGCTGCGTTAGGCTTGAGATAGAGCCTAGAGATCTCAACTCTCTTCGGGCGCTCATGAACTCCTTCCTCTACCTCTCGCATGCAGCCTATAGCGTGCTCAAAGAAGCTAGTGGGAGGTAAGTCCCACGGCGTAGTCAGCACAGTATTTAATCCTAAGACTCTACACGGGCTTCACGTGGGGGTCACAGGGTTGGTAGAGCGATTGCCACCCGAAGTCCAGGCCAAACTAGAAAAATTAGTCCAGGCTAGGAATAACTTAGCAACAGTCCTCCAGCAAAAGAGCAGCTATGAAGCCCTACTAAAAGAAGTAGAGGAAACGCTCTCGGTTATAGAGAGCCTACCCGACGATGCTACATTATATAAGATGGTTGGTGGCGTACTCGTTAAGGTATCCAAGGAGGCAATTCTGGAGGAGCTCAAGGAGAAGAAAGCCACGACCGAAGTAAGGTTGAAGAAGCTTGAAGCCTTCGAGAAGAAGTTTAGAGAGGAAGTTGAGAGGCTCGAGAAGGAAATACAATCCATGATGTCGGGGGTCGGGAAGGGCGGTGGAGCATCAGCAGGATAGCTTAGATCACTTGGCTATACGCGTTGAAGAGGAGGTTAGGAAGGTTCTAGAGAAATTCCTGGGACGTAGGGCCTCGAGTTTCTTCATTATGGTTAAGCTGGACCAGGTCTCAGGCAAGCTGGATGAAGCAGCGGTTGAGATTGAGGTACATCGAGGGGTTCCTGGTGTTGACGTTGATGCTGTTATAGAGGAAGCTTTGGAGGCTGCCAGAAATGTCATTAGGGAATACCTTAGATCCAAGCGTAAGGAAGGTCGCTGAGGTCATAAAATCTATAGGGAAATGCGTTATTATTACTCATAGGAATGCAGATCCGGATGCTATAGCCTCAGCAGTGATCCTGTATAGGGCCGCGGAGACTGCTGGTTGCAAGCCTTGCATTCACCTGCCGGAAGGCATTAGTAGTGCAGGGAAGAGGCTCCTGGAAGACCTCTCAATGAGCCTAGACGGCTTCGAATGCAGCATCGACTATGTTCTAGGGGATGCCGCAATTATCATAGTTGATTCCTCCAATTCGACGCAGATAGGTGTGAAAGAAGAAGATATCAAGTCCGCTAAAACTGTGGTGCTAATAGATCATCATGAAGCGGGAGACCTAGTGCGTCATGCAACCATTGCCCTCCACGTGCCTGGCGCGCCAAGCTCTACTCAGCTCTCATTAAAGGTGCTCCGAGCCATTGGGGGGCGGCTTACTCCTGCCGAGGCGACCCTGGCGTTAGCCGGTATAGTATACGATACAAAGAGGTTTCTAAGAGCTGACGGTGACGCATTCGCCGCCGCGTCGATCCTCATCGAGTGGGGCGGTGACTACAGAAAGGTGATCAACATCCTCGGTAGGGGTAAGCGCGCTGAGGATATGGATTTCTCTGAAAGGCTTGCACGCCTCAAGGCAGCCCAAAGGCTCGTTATCGGGAGGTTCTGCAAAGAATACATTGTGGCAGTCACACACGTTGGATCATTCGAGTCAAGCTCAGCCAGGGCGCTTATCGACCTAGGTGCTGATGTAGCCGTTGTAGTAGCTCCTAGAGACGAGGAACTCAGGGTCTCCGTGAGGGTCTCTAGAAGAGCAGTTGAAGTCGGAGTAACGGCAGCAGCACTAGCATCTTACATAGCAGAGAAGCTTGGCGGTAAGGGAGGAGGACACAGCGAGGCCGGCATGGCCCACATCACTAAAAGAATGAGTGTAGACGAAGTGGTATCAGA
>JALURD010000057.1 GCA_027057815.1 Acidilobaceae archaeon
GTGTGGGCTCTATCTCCACTGTATCTATGGCTGGGGTGAGCGCGTCCACTATGACTAGCTTGTTGAATGAGGGCTCCCCCACCCCTGTAACTAGTTTTATCACCTCCATAGCCTCCAGGAGTCCGAGAATCCCCGCTGCAGGGCCAAGTATTGAGACGCAGCGCCTCCTAGCCCTCCTGGGCGCGAGGCAGGCGAGGCAAGTGGTCACCCCCCTCTTGACCACGGTGAGCTGGCCGTGCCACCTCTCAACTGCCGCGTGTACCAGGGGGATCCCAGCCTTCCAGGTGTACTCGTCTAGCACAAGCCTACCCTCCCAGTTGTCAAGGCCGTCAACGACAACGTCTACCCCATCCAGGATCTCTTCGGCGTTATCCTCGTCAAGCCTGGCTTGGACAGGCTTCACCTTGACCTGCGGGTTCAGGGACTTAACCCTCCTAGCGGCTAGGAACGCCTTAGGTAAGCCAACATCCTGGGTCTCGTAGAGTATCTGCCTGTTCAGGTTGTGGATCTCAACGTTGTCGCCGTCTATGAGGATCAGCTCGCCCACGCCGGCGGCGGCGAGGTAGATGCTGACCGCGCTACCAAGTCCTCCAAGGCCTACCACTGCCACGCGAGACTTCCTAAGGGCCTCCTGGCCCTCAGCTCCAAGGACTCCCAATTGCCTCATGTACCGCAATAGCTCAGGCGGGACTCCTGACAAGCCTCCACACCGGGTAGTAGATGCGTGTAATCGAGGCCTATTTGCATGCGTTTCCCACGCATATAATGCCAGCCCTAGGGGTGCCCGCGGCCCACCGGGGGGCTACCCTAAGATGCGCTGCCGGGATACGCGTCCCCAGACTTGACGGCCTCGTCTAATGCTACAATAGATGATAGGAGGTATATTGCCACAAGGGCTACGTACACTTTTATGGATGCGAGCGCTAGGAAAGGAGTAGTATAAACCCTTACCTCACCGAGCCACACAAGCCCAGCACTCGACTGATACGCCAAGGTGCCTGTTAGGCCTTCGAGGGCTACTGCTACGTACCTAGCGAGTATTGTGGGCGCGAAGCCCGTAGCAAGGAACGCGAGGGCCCCACCCACAGAGGCCTCAGCCGCCACAAGGGGACTGGCGAGTCTTGCAATTACTGGCTGGACCACTGTAAGGTAGAGCGCCAAGGCTACTGGGGCTATTGACGTCACCTTAACGGTGTTGAGGGCGGCCAAGTCGATCTCGGACCCCTGGAATGCTATAGTGTACCATGTAAGTGATACGAGCCCCTCGTAGGCGCCTCTGAGCTTGTAGAGCGGTGCTATTGACACCACTAGCAGCCAGACGCCCCCGAGGGCTCCGACTGCTATGTGGTGCGCTGAGATGGCCTGGAGTAGCCTCCTAGCCAAGTCTGACGGATTCCTCAATCACTCCACCCTCGGCGAATTTATACTTGTACTTGAAGCTAACGTAGGCGGCCCAGCCGCCCGGCTCGGCGGTTATATAGACTGATCCACCTGGGGGTACGACGATATCACCCAGGGCCTCGTACTTCAAGAGTCTGGGAGCGGCTCCTTCTTCAATGTAGCGTATCGTGACGTTCTCCAGGATGAAGGGTATCGGGTTAGGGTTCTCTACACTGAGCCGCCAGTGGTCAGCCAGCACGCGCAGGCTTCTCCAGAGAACGTTGACTTTGAAGGAGCCGCTAGCCCATCCATGCTCGAGGGAGACGTTCACTCTTACAATGAATGATGAGACCCTGCCT
>JALURD010000058.1 GCA_027057815.1 Acidilobaceae archaeon
CATGTTTTCAGTCTTAAAATGATAAAACTGAATTTTGCTTTTGTAGTAGCTCCACCTAGGGGAATTAAGTAATCGGTCTCCATTTAATTAATGAAGGAGTGTTATGGTGCGGCGGCCGGGATTTGAACCCGGGACCTCCGGCTTGGCAGGCCGGCGTCCTAGTCCAGGCTAGACGACCGCCGCGCCCAATGGGCTCACATGGGGGGTGGAGGTAAAAGCGCTTTTTCTCGGGAGCCCATGTTCCCCGTGTGATACTAGGCAAGCGTGTGGTGGGCCCGTGATGGGTGTTGTGTGGGGGTTTGTGGTTGCGGGCTATCCGAGGCCCAGGCATGTGAGGATAGCGCTTCGCGATAGGGAGAGGGGAGAGCTGCCACTAGGCGCGGCTGAGGAAGCGCTGGCTCTAGGCGCGGCGGCAGTAATTGGCGCTCAGGTATCGGCTGGTTTAGCCTTTGCTGGAGATGGCTGCATGGATTGGCACGATGTTTTTAGACCCTTCGCGGTATCGTGGAGGAACGTTAGCTTGGGTGGCTTGCTTAGATTTTTCGACAATAACTTCTTCTACAGGATACCTGTCTTCCACGGCGAACCTGAGCCCACAGATCCTCTATTGGCACCTAGGGTTAGAAGGTTCCTTCCGTTGGCGTGGCCCGCCGGACTCAAGGCGTCAATACCTGGCCCTCTAACCTTCCTTAGACTGTCCAAGAATGAGGCTGGAATTGAAGATGAAGAGTTGGGTAAAGCTATAGCTGAAGTACTGGCGGCTGAGGTTAAGGGAGCCGCGTTGGCTGGGGCAAGCCTCATAGAGGTTCAGGAGCCTTTCTTAGCTGACGTGGATGCTACGCCAGAAGACGTAGAGCTACTAAACGATCTCCTGAAGCCTATAAAAGAGGCTACGGAAGGTGCAAAGATAGTATTATCGATATACTACAACTTCCCTGATAGGAAGGTTTATGAGAGGCTGTTAGAAGTAAATGTCGACTATGTTGCCCTAGACTTTGGAGACGCCCCGAAGCGTGCCTATGAAACACTCGAAAGCGTCGGAATAGGCTCCTGGGTCCCAGCATTTGGCGAGATAAATGGAAGAGAGGTTTATGATGACAACATCGATGCTATCGGTGAAAGAATAGCCTCGGCGGTCAAGACACTGGCTCTGGATGAGGTAGTGGTGACAACCACGTCGGGGTTTGAGCTCATACCTTACAGGTACAGTCTCAGGAAAACATCCCTACTAGGCAGACTCATTGAGAGAGTAGCTGAGAAGCTGGGATTCGAGTTGAAGACCCCCTTAAGGCACGTGTAAAGGGGTGGGTGAGGCGAGATGGTGGTTTATGAAGTTCCAAGGAAGTTCCCTACAACAGTAGTTGGAAGCTATCCCAAGGTTCCTCCGGCAAATGAGGTAATAAAGAAGAGGAGGGCTGGAGAAATATCAGAGGAGGAGTTCCATGAGCTGGTTAAGCCTGCAATAAAGGCCGTTATCGACGATTACATAGAGGCAGGGATTGACATTTTAAGTGATGGAGAGCAAGCTAGGGAGGACATGGTAGTCTATTTCGCTGAAAGAATAGAGGGATATGCTCCCGGCGAGTGGACGAGGATCTTCGACAACGTTTACTTCAGGAAACCCGTGGTAATCTCGAAACTATCCTGGAAAGCCCCTATGGCTGTAGCAGACTGGGAGTATGCAGTCAGCGTCGCCCAGGGTAGGCCTGTAAAGGCGATACTCACAGGACCCTACAC
>JALURD010000059.1:0-5351 GCA_027057815.1 Acidilobaceae archaeon
ATGTGGGAGATGAAGTAACGCCATGCTAGCGGTTATAGTGGTCAAGGCCAGGGATAGGCCAGGACTGCTGCAGGATGCTGCCAGTATTTTAAGGTCTATGGGAGCTAACATCGTGGCTAATATAGGTTATGCCATAGACGGTGAGGCCAGGCTCCTCTTCATCGTCGAGAGTAGAAGGGACCCATCCGAACTAGCAACCGTGATGGAGGAGAAGCTCAAGAGCGACGGAGCCGAGGTAATAGCGGGAGAGCTAGGCCCTGACGTGGCAGACGCCCTAGCAGAAATGGCTGCCGAGAAGCCTGTACTCCTCTCCGTGCTGGAGTCCTACCTTGCCCCAGCAGACCTACTCGGGGTCCTACTCAGGCTCCCCGAGGAGGAGAGGAAGAAGCTCTACAGGCTACTCTCGATTGAAGGGCTATCAGCGATACTCTCCGAGGCCGACGAGTCCACCGTAAAGGAGATCGCTGAGGCCATCGGGCCCAAGTGGCTTGCACGCGTCCTCGAAGCCATGGATCCCGACGAGGCCGTTGACGTGTTACAAGCACTAGACTCCAAGACGCGGAGGGAGGTCCTGACGGCGCTCCCCAGAGACCGCCGAGACCAGGCTGCCAAGCTCCTCGCTTATCCCCCCGAATCGGCTGGAGGAATAATGACCACGAGCGTGCCAGTCTTAAGAGCGGACTCCACGGTGCAAGACGCTCTAGCAGCTGTTAAGGATATAGACTACGATGTCAGGGACACAATAGTAGTTGTCGATGAGGAAGGCAGGCTCGTCGGCCTCATCCCAGTAAGCGACCTCTTCCTATACAAGCCGGGGGAGAAGCTCGGAAGAATCGCCCAGAGGCCACGCGTCACAGTGACGCCCCTCATCGACAGGGAGGAGGCGGCCAAGCTCATGATGAGATACTACATGAACAGGCTGCCAGTAGTCGACGATAAAGGGTCATTCCTCGGAGTCATCACCATGGAGGATGTAGCCCATGTCCTTGCAGAGGAGGCAGCCGAAGATATAGCAAAGCTTGGAGGCATACTAGGAGGCATAAAGCCGAGCGAAAGGTACATCACCGTCAAGACCTTGGACCTTGTCAGGAGCAGGCTACCGTGGCTCCTAGTCATCTACGCCATTGAAAGCATAACAGCTAACGTACTGAAGAGTTACGAGGACGTGATAGAGAAGGCGGCATTGATAGCCGCCTTCATACCCCTAATAATGGGTACAGGTGGGAATGTGGGCAGTCAAGCCACCAGCTTAGTGCTGAGAGCCCTAGCCTTGGGCGAGGTTTCCGAGCTTAGCAAGTACGACATAGCTAGGATAGTGCTGAAGGAGGCAGCTACATCATCAATGATAGCGCTCGTCATGGGGTTGATAGGCTTCTTCTTCGCGCTGGCTATAAGCGAGTCAGTTATGGTGGCAGCCGCCGTGGCCTTGACTCTAGCGGCCGTCACTATTGTAGCAGATCTGATAGGAGCCCTCCTGCCCGTGCTTGCGAGGAGGCTCGGGATAGACCCGGCTGCTCTTTCCACGCCTCTTCTCACAACGATTATAGACGTGAGCGTAGCCTTCATCTACATGGCTATAGCGACGAAGCTCGTGCTAGGCCTTGGCTGACCTTATTAGCTGGGCCTTTAGGCCCGGGATCCTGTTAATCAGAAAGGCCACATCCAACGCTCTAACCTCGCCCAGCGATGGACCGGGCTCTCTGGCGATGTCCTCGAATCCCTTGGCGATAGACTCTTCAACTCTTCTGACCCAGTCACCTACCGCCTTGCCCTCAAGAGCGTCGAGCATTAAAGCGATACGCAGGAGCGTGTTGAATTGGCTCTCCTCGGCGAGGTGTATGTTCAACCTCAAATCCACAGAAGCGGGGAGCGACCTGTCCTCAAGCCTCCCTCCGCGCAACTTAGGCTTCTCCAACCGGGGGGCCCGCAGGACTATTCTCGGAGTGGGCTTCCTGTACTCTTCCTGTGGGACTCTAACCCCGTAAGTTGATGCTAAACTCTTAGCCTCCCGCGTTGCATCCCTAGGCTTGTATGATTCCATTACTATGACTGTATCAGCCACCGAGAGTAGTGGCAGGCTCCCGCTCGAGACTACAATGACTGAGACTCCCTTGCCGACCATGCTGCGGGCGAGCATCGAGATCGGGGTCACCGTGTGCATCTTAGTGAGTTCCCTAGCTCTCTCATCCATGTAGAGTATATTGGTTGCAGCCGTGTCTTCATCGAGAAGCACAAGCTCGGCCCCAGCCTCGACAGCCTCTTGTATGGATGCAGCCGTGCTCGTCGCGCCACTAGCATCCGTTGTTGTGAAGCACCTCGTATCTCCACCGCCGGGTAGGTTATGTATCATGGGGCTCACGTCTACGCAGGATACAAATCTGCCATCCTCAGCCCTGACATACATGGAATTTCTGATTGTCACCACTCTCTCCCTACCATCGCCTGGTATGTGATTCCAGACCCCGGCCGCTATGGCTTCGAGGAGAGTACTCTTCCCGTGAAAGGCGCTTCCCGCGATAACCGTGAAGCCTCGGGGGATCCCCATCCCTGTGACCTCCTCTCCCCGGGGCCCTTGCAGTGAAACCCTGAGGCTTGGAGGGGACTCGAACGGGACTGCGCCTGGGAGGGGATCCTCGCAGCCCCCGCATCGGCGGGGCAGTATACTCCCATCCCCTACGAATGACACAAGCTTCTTTTCCCTCAACTGGGAGCGGAGGCTCTCCTGAAGCCTCCAAGTGTATATGTGCTCGTCAAGCCCTTCAAAGCCCTCCAACGCATCCTCTATGGCGTCTGGGAGACTTTCCAGCATCAGCTCTTCAGCAAGGTCTGCAAGGATTCGCCTTCTCTTGCTGGGCAGCCCTACCCACACCCTTATGATGACTCGGAATCCCTTGATTTCCACACTACTCCGCTTAATCATGACTGGGCCGGGCCTCGGTATGGCAAGAAGGCCACTATGCCCTTCGCCCAGCTTCCTCGACTTCCTCCTGAGCGACGCATAGAGCCTTCTAGCGATCCAGTCAGCGAGCGCAACTGGGTACCTCAAGGCCTCGCGGGGCCCCCTCCAGGCCGTCTCCGCCTTCACAACGCTAGGCGGCGCGAAGGGATCCCCCTGTACCTTAACCACCTTAAGCGAGATCCCGCCTACACTCTCCTGCGCACCCCGAAGAGCCTTGTAGGCCTTGAAGCCCCTCCCGTCTATCTTTCTGAGGACATCGCTGATCCTAGCCAGCTCAAGCCACCCACTCTGGAGGCGGCACACCCTAGGTTTAAGTTTGGGACGACGATCCAGGCCAGGCTAGGATTTTATAATAAGGCCTAGCCTAGTGCAAGAACTGTACTCCAGCAATTGACTGGAGGCGTCATGGGCATGACGCTAGCCCTGGAGACCCGAGTGTTCAACGAATTAATCGTAGCCCTCGCACTCGGCGTTTACGTTCTGGCCGTGGTTTACGGGACGAAGCTTCTCTACCAAGTTCTGAGAGGGAGAGGTTTACCGCATAACGTGAGCGTGTACTATATCCGCAAAGTTATACACGCCGCCGCGGGGGGTGTAGTAGCCGCTCTCACACCCTTTCTTTTCACACAACCCCATATACCCGCGCTGATGGCCCTAGCCCTCTCAGGATTCCTCTACTACCACAGAGCCAGGGATAAGCTACTCTATTGGTTCCAAACGCCCGAGAACGCGTACGAGGTAAACTTCACTCTAGCCTGGGGCGCGGGCCTCTGGATCCTCTGGTCTATAACCGGGGATCCCAAGCTGGCCGTTCTCCCCCCACTCTTCATAGCTTTCGGTGACGCCGTAACCGGGGTCGTGAGGAACGCCCTCTTCGCCAGGAGGACTAAGCATTGGATCGGCAACGCAGCCATGGCGCTCGTGACCGTGCCTCTGGGCTTCATGCTGGCCGGTCTAGTAGGCGCTGTGGCGGGGCTTATCGCAAGCATAGTTGAGAGATTCGAGATACCCCCGATAGACGACAACATTTTGATAGTAGTGGCCTCAACCATAGTGATACTTCTCGCCATCTAACCGGGAGAGAGGGGAGCCCAGCAAATATCAAAACCACCACTTGATCAATTTGCAAAGCAACCACTTGTTACGGGTAGCTAATCTTTTCTCTCTAGGTTAATTGGGATCTCCATCAGAAGCATGTCTCCATAATTCTCAACTACCTTGGCACCGAACTTCCTGGCTAGCCTGTACGCTCTATAGTTTCCGGTCATGATGTAACCGTAGAGCCTTTTAAGGCCCTTCTCGGCTGCAAGCCTAACTATTGCTCTAGCCAAGGCTTTACCTATGCCTTTACCCTGATAAGCCTCCAAAACCGCTATGCCGCTCTCGGCATCACCGTCATCGGCTACCGCCTCAGCCACGCCGACTATTCTCCCGTCGCTGGTCTCAGCCACTACTATAACGCTTCTAGACTTCGAGAGTATCCTCTCAACGTAGGGTTGGAAATATTTTATTATAGTAAAGAACCTCGTGTAAATCGTCTCAGTCCTGAGGCTTTCGTAGAAGCGTACAAGTGCATCCTTGTCCTCATCGCATGCCTCCCTTATGGTTATTACGTCCCCGTTAACCTCTATTCGCTCCAATACTCTCTTCCTACACTCCACGGTGTTACACCATCATCTGTTAGGCAACACCCTTGTACATTGTACCACTCAGCGTATATGTGACTTAAGATGCGTTAAGTACTATTTGAACCGTCTTGAGGCGCCGCATATATTCTAGGGCATCCACGCAACCCGCCGCTGGAGGGTACGTTTGGGGTTACTGCTTTGACTTCATGCCCACGCTGGGTGGCCAACACGGTTGAAGGGGCTATATGGAAGCCTCCCCTTTGTAGAGAACGCCTCAGACTAGATTCTTGCGTCGACGTTGCTCCAGGCTACACGCTCGTAAACGCTTCAGGGTGTGGGGAGCGCATCGTAGCAGTATTGAAGAGGGGCGTCGGCGATGCCGAGCGCGATCCCGCCTGGCTCACCATACTCCTTAACGAGCCGCCCTCCCCCTTCGCTACGTACTGCATCGAGGGAAACCCCGGAGAGGTAAGGAGCATTCAAGTTATAGAAGGCTCTGAGAGAGGCTTCACGCTACAAGTGAACATAAACAATGCCAGACTCTACGCCAGAGTTTCTAGGAGAGCTGAGTTCGACAATATAGAGTTCACGGTTCTCGAGTATCTAACTGAAGCGGGATACAGGTACGCTCCAAAGCTTCACTGCTATGTCCTCTATGAAGGCTTCCAGTACCTCATCCTAACAGACGCTATAGAAGGTGAGATGGCCGGGTCGCTGGCCATCCGCGACGCAAAGCCCGGCAGCCTACCCGGGAAAGCCTTTTC
>JALURD010000059.1:5361-5896 GCA_027057815.1 Acidilobaceae archaeon
CCGTGCTGGAGATGATAGGCAAAGCGACTGCTAGCTTGCACCATGTAATGGAGAAGTGCCGCGAGCCCTGGTGCGAGCCCGAGCCCGTACAGGAGTCAGACATCAGCCAGTGGATCGCCAGAGTCAAGTCCAGGGCCCGAATGCTTGAATCACTCCATGAGAGGGGCTTCGTGGGCGACTGGGCCGCCGAAGTCGTGGATGCCCTCGATGCTAAGATCCCAGATCTCATGGAGGGGCTTAGCGAGCCACTCTACTCAACGGTGAAGATGAGAATACACGGAGACCTTCACTTATACCAGGTCATCGTGACTCCCTCAGGTATATACTTGACCGACTATGAAGGAGAACCATACAAACATCCCGCCAGCAGACTTGAAAAGGAGACTCCGGAGAGGGACATAGCAGCGCTTCTCAGAAGCCTTGATTACGCTGCAGCCTTAGCTTCGAAACGCACCGATGGAAGCCATGCTAAAGAATACTCCGAATGGCTTATATCCACCGCTATGACATTGCTTAAGTCATACCTCAGACACCG
>JALURD010000060.1 GCA_027057815.1 Acidilobaceae archaeon
TGTCGCCGTAGTCGTAGGTGTACTTGCCTCTAGTCATTGAGGGGCTTGCCTTGGGCTCCACTGCTATGAAGCGTGCGTCGCTGGATCCCTTGAGCCTGTCCCTTATGAAGGGATAGGTGAAGCCGGCGAAGTTACTCCCGCCACCTACGCAGCCGATCATGACGTCAGGGTAGACTCCGGCCTCTTCGAACTGCTTCTTGGCCTCAAGACCTATGACGGTCTGGTGCATCAGTACGTGGTTGAGCACGCTCCCCAGGCTATACCTGGCCTTCTCGTCTGATAACACGTCCTCTATGGCCTCACTGATCGCTATCCCGAGGCTGCCTGGGTGCTCGGGATCCTCCGCGAGGAACCTCCTCCCAACGCTTGTCCTGTCACTGGGGCTTGGGTAGACCTCTGCTCCGAAGAGCTCCATTAGCGTGCGCCTGTAGGGCTTCTGCTTGTAGCTGCTCCTCGTCATATAGACCCTGACCTTGAGGCCAAAGTGGGCTCCAGCAGCCGCCAGGGCAGACCCCCACTGCCCTGCCCCAGTCTCCGTCACAAGCCTCTCAATGCCCTCCAGCTTGTTGTAGTAAGCCTGGGCTAGGGCTGTGTTGAGCTTGTGGCTCCCCGTGGGTGAGACACCCTCGTACTTGTAGTATATCTCGGCCGGGGTTCCCAGGTACTCCTCCAGCCTTCGGGCCCTGAAGAGGGGTGTGGGCCTCCTGGCGAAGGCTATGTAGGATTCCCGCACCTTTAGGGGTATGTCTATGTAGCGCTCTGTCGAGACTTCCTGCTTAACCAGCTCCCTGGCGAAGAGCCTCTCAAGCACTGCAGGGTCTACGGGCTTCTTCGTCCGCGGGTCTAGTGGCGGTGGCACTGGCTCCGGGAGGTCCGGTAGGATGTTATACCAGTAGGATGGGACCTCCGAGGGGGAGAGATCAAACCTCAGGGGGGTTACGCCCATTGGCGCTCCATCAGCCTCACCGTAGCCCTACAGGCCCACCACTGTGGTCTCTAATAACCCTTTCCCCCAGCTAGACAGGTTATCCTGGATGGTTAAACGGTGTAGGACTAGCCCTTTAGCGTAACTTTTACCCCCCTAATCTTGTCCTTGAGGAATCTCATTATTGGGCATCTCCAGAAGCCGTCGAGGATCAACTCCTCGGTTACGTCCTTACTCTTGCTCCGGGCTTCTATCTCCGCCTCCAGCCAGTCTATCCTCTCCTCCTCTAGGCTCCCATAAGCGTAGAGGGCAACCGCTACCGCCTCCAAGCCTTCGTAGAGGCTTAGTAACTTCTTTGAGGCGCATGCCGCGGCCATGCTCAGGAATGTGTTAACGTTCACTTGGTCCAGAGGGACTAGTATATCCCCAACCACAGCCTTGCTCACACCCCTCGTCACGCCTCCGACGCCGAGGCCTACTAGCTCCGAGTCACTAGTCATAGTTGAGCCCCTTGCCGGTGCTAGTGTAATTGGATTAAAAGAGGGAGTGGAAGTATTTTATACTGATAAATCCTTTATAGAGGTGGTGGCAGTGCTAGCCTCGGTATTAGACTCTATTAAGACTAGAGGCCAGTGTGGCATCGTGGAACACGCTCCAGGGGATTAGGCTTGTAGTCATTATGGGTGTGGTGTTAGGAGTTGGAACGGGTGGTGATTGTATCGAGCATAGACCCGGCTCCGTTATTTTTGACAACGCTGCCGTATGTGGGGGCCCTTAGGAGGAAGGGCGCGCAGGTTGAGGTAATACTGACGACTCCCTCCTACCCCCTCTGGGAGTGGCCGGGCTGGGACTCTCTCGGCCTCTCGGAGGCCGAGCTAGTCTTCATAGGGGACGTACTGACCCCCAGGAGTCTCTTCAGGTTTGAGGCTTTCCTGGAAATAGCTGGCTCCGCGGTGGTTGTGACGGGCCCCCACTGCGCTAGGTTGCTGCGGAAGGCGCCCACGCCGAGGAGCGTTGAAGTCTATGATTACAGGGAATTCGCCAGCTCCCGGGGGATCCCGCAGCAACCCGAAGATATAGCGGAAGCTGTCTCAAAGGGGTCCTGGAGGATGCTCGCCCTATCACGCTACATCTTCGCCGAGGTGCTGGAATCCCCCCGTGCAACCGAGTGGGCGGCATGGGCGGCTGAGAGGCTGGAATCCGAGGGGGCGGGTTTTGTGGCCCGCCTGGCCGAGGCTCACCTGGCTAGGGCTGTTAATGTGATTGAGGACCTAATAGACACCGGCGAGTCGAGTAGAGAAGTGTGGGGTGAAGCTTTGAGGGTATTCGTAGACAGCCTCCAGAAGCACGCGCTCCTGTCGCCTATAGCGGCAAGAGCGGCTAGGAGGGTCTCGTCTCCTGTCCTAGCTTACGCGCTCAACGGTGGGAGCGGCTGGGCAAGCATGGCCCTCTACGACCCCCAAGCGAGGGGAGGGGTTAGCAGCCTCGCCAGGGCCTTAGAGCGGGCGGGTGCAGAGGGAGGAGGCTACCCAACCTGCGGCAGGTATAGTGTAGAGCTGACTGTCCGGACCAAATCGTACGAGCGCGTGCTCACCCTTTTCAGGGAGTACGCGGCCAGCCAGGGCTAAGTCTTGGGGTGACAGGTTGGGAGTTGCGGCTGCCGGCTAAGCTAGCCTACTCGCTGGCGGTATTCACGTACATGTTCAACGTAGGGAGCATAGGCTTCTGGGTACCCCTCTACGCCCGCGACCTGGGGTTTAGCTACACCCAGGTCACCGGCTTGGCTACTGTGTACTTCTCCATACTTCTCCCGGCAACGCTCGCCTCGGGGATCCTCGCGGACGTCACGGGCAGGCCCAGGGCCCTAACTGTGGGCGGCATAGTCCTAGCGGGCCTTACAGCCCTGGGCCTGGCTCACGCCACCTCTTTCCCGGCCATAGCCGCGCTCAGGGGACTCCAAGCCCTGGGCCTGGCCATGATACTCCCACTCTCCGTGGGCGCCCTGACCAGGTCCCTCGGAGTCAGGGAGGGTGTCAGGCTCGCAGCGGCCCTTCAGGGCGCGGGAATGGCGTTCGGAGCCATAGTTGCGGGCGTCCTCTACGGGGAAGCGGGCTGGCAGGCGGTGGCTTACAGTTACACCGTCATATCGCTGGCTGTCGCCGGCTTGATCGTTGCCTCCGAGCCTCCACCAAAGCCTCCCAGGCCAGCTAGCCTGGGAGAGATAGTTGAGGCGCTACGGAGGGCGCCTGCGGGCGTCAAGGTAGTCCTAGGCGTGCTGCTGGGGAGGAACACCTTCGCCACTGGAGCCTTCTCGGTGCTCTCAGTCATATTCTCCAGGATAGTCGGCTTGTCAACAATCTACACCGGCATAGCATTGGCGGTGAACCCTGCTGTGCAGACGATAGCGGCTGGCCCCTCATCCAGGATATCGAGGGGTAGGGAGGTGGCAACTTACGCTCTCGGGGTAGCTGTCACGGGCCTGGTGATGCACGCCTATGCTGTTGCCTCGTCGGCGCCACTAATTATGGCGGCTCAGGCGCTTCAGGGGCTCTCCTTCTCAATCATAAACGTCTCGGCCAACAGCTACATCATATCGAGGATGCCCGAGGAGGTAAGGTACACCGCGGCCAGCCTCTTCCCCCTAGCATTCAATGGCGGGTGGATAACGGGGACTGCGATAGCGGGTCCCTTCATGGATGCCCTCGGCGTTAGGGCATGGTTATACATAGCAGGCCTGGGATGCTACCTTCTAGGCCTGGGCACGTTGGCCTGGCTTCACTTGGTGGAGCGCCGCGGCCGGGAAGGGTGAGCCCGGGTGCCGGTTGAGGTAGTAGTTGGCGGCGACGGAGTGGAGTGCACGGGCCTCGTGGAGAGGGGCCGGGATCCCGGGGTGCTCTTCCTGCACGGGTACAGTTTCAGGTATACAGTCTGGACCGAGACTGGCGCTGTTGAGGCCCCGTCGAGCCTGGGCCTCTCATGGGCCGCGCCCGACATGCCATACGGTAAATCCACCTCTTGCACCTCTAGGACTTTCAGTGTTGATGTTAACTTGGCTGTGGCTAGGGACGCGGCCAGGAGGGCGGGCATGGGGCAGGTTGTAGTGGTCGGAGCCAGCCTAGGCGCCAGGTATGCCGTGTACCTGGCACACTCAGCCAACGTTAGGGGCCTGGTCCTAGTAGGCCCCGCCCTGGGGAGGGATGAGAGGGCATGGGATCTTGCGAGGGGGATAAGGGTCCCGGTCCTCATAGTTTGGGGTGACAAGGACAGAGTCGTTGGGAGGAAGACCGTGGAACTCCTCTCCAGGGTCATCCCCAAGGCTAGCCTGGAGGTAGTAGAGGGGGCGGGCCACGTTGTGCACAGGGACGCGCCCGAGGAGTTCAGGGGTATACTCAAGCGCTTTCTGGAGGGCGTCAAGGGTTGAGGGATCCCCTCACACGCTTCGATGCAGTCCCTTGCACCATCAAGGCCAGGGTTAACAGGTTCATAGTTGAAGCGATCGTGGATGGTAGAGTGGAGAGGCTGCACAACACCAACACTGGCAGGCTTGTAGACGTGCTCGTCCCAGGCAGGCAGTGCCTAGCCTACGGTATCCAGGGCAGGAGGCTATCCTATAGGCTCGCGGCGGTGGAGTACGGCGGCGGCTACGCAGTTGTGGATACCCTGCTGCAGGCTAGGGCCTTCGAGGCCGCGGTGAATCGCGGGCTACTGCCTTGGCTGTCAGGGTGCAGGGTGGCCGGGAGGAACCCCAGGATCCCAGCTGGCTTGCTGGACTATAGGCTAGACTGCGGTGGGAGGGAGGTGCTCGTGGAGCTGAAGAGCGCAGTCCTCATGGGACCCGGCGGTGAGGCGATGTATCCCGACTGTCCCACACCAAGGGGTCTCAGGCACGTGAAGTGGCTAGCGGAGGCTCACACCAAAGGAATAGACGCAGTATTGGTATTCGTGGCAGCATTCCCGGCAGCGAAGTGCTTCAAACCTAACAATGTAGCCGACCCGGCTACAGCCGAGGCCATACATAAGGCATGGCGCTCCGGGCTCGAGGTCAGAGCGATCTCGCTAGAGGCGACTCCCGGGGGCTTAGTGGTCCTCGTTAACCCCGACCTCCCGCTCTGCATGGATTAACGTTAAGGGCCTCCAGCGCTCCCGGTGAGGAGTGGCGGTGTGACGAGACGGGGAGTGCTGAGTACTCCCCTGGCGCGCGATGAGGTGTGGTAGAGACGCTGACCGCCGCGCCCTCCCTGCGTTGGTTTGCGGTGTTTTGGAGGTGACTCTAGGGGGTTGAGGATAGGCTTCGTCTCCAGGTACCCTCCCGTACACTGCGGGGTGGGAGAGTATACCCGGATGCTTGCAGGGGCTCTTAGGAGCGTGTCTCCCAGGATTAGGGTGACTGTATACTCAACGTACGAGGCTGGCAGGGACCCCTACTCAGACGAGGTTTACGGCGTCGAGGTAAAGCCCTCCTATGAGAGGCTATCGAGTGACTTCTCCGGGATCCTGGATGCCCTAGCCGAGGACGGCGGGGTAGACGTTCTTCACGTCCAGCACGAGTACGGAATACAGGGTCCCCACGAGTCCCTCATAGAGGCTCTCCTGGAGGCTAAGAGGGAAAGGCTGGCCAGGATAGTGGCGATAACCATGCATACAGTCCTCCACCCCCTCAGCGGGAGGCGGGATGCCCTCGAGTTCCAAAGGCTCCTGGGGGAACTGGACCTAGTGATAGTCCACAGCTACCTCCAAGAGTATGAGTTGCAGGTCCAGGGGATTCCTCCCTGGAAGCTCTTCAGGATCCCTCACGGGACGCTGATAAACGAGTACATAGGCCACCCGAGGAGTGTCCTCCTCAAAAGCCTAACGATGGAGATAGGCCTAGAGCCTCGGAGGCTTAGGGGCATGATACTAGCGGTCCCAGGCTTCCTCAGGCTCGACAAGGGCCTGGATGTACTCGTGGAGGCGATGAAGAGGCTGGAGCC
>JALURD010000061.1 GCA_027057815.1 Acidilobaceae archaeon
AGGCCTGAAAGGGATAAACGCGTCACCACGCATGTAGCCCTAGTCGCTAGGGCCTTCGGAGCCAACGGATTCATACTTGAAGGTGTCTGCGACGAAACCGTGGAGAGGAGTCTAGCCAAGGTACTATCCACATGGGGCGGCAGGATGCACTACGAGTGCGGTGTCAGCGGCAAACAGTACGTCAGGGAGTGGAGGCGTTCGGGTGGAGAGGTGGTACACCTGACAATGTATGGCCTACTCCTCGACGACGTCATAGACCTCATAGCGTCCTCGCCAAAGCCTAAACTCATCGTTGTTGGCGCTGAGAAGGTTGAGAGATTCTACTACGAGGAATCCGACTATAACGTAGCAGTGGGCAGCCAGCCCCACTCGGAGGTGGCTGCCCTAGCCTTGTTCCTTGACAGGTTATTTAAGGGCAGGGAGCTATACCAGACTTTTGTGGGTGCAAGGCTAAGGATCATCCCAACCCCACGCGGTAAGAAGGTGGTAGAGAGTGGGTAGGGACGGTGTAGACGCCAACGGAGGCATGAGCGAGGGATCCCCGATAGAGGCCCTCATAGAGTTACTTAAGAGGATCAGCAAGTCTAGTAACATCGATCCCCAAGTCATGGACGATGTGATAAGGGCCCTTCTAAGTGACAGCGAGGGCAAGGGATTAAGCGACGAGGACCTAGAGAAGATCACTGGCCACAGGCAGGGAGTCATAAGGAGGGCGCTACGCCTCCTCCACGACCTAAGGCTGGCCACTTATAGGAGGGGCAGGCACCCGGAGACGAAGGCTACGAGGTACTATTGGACCCTCGACGGGGACAGGATTAACATAGTGCTCTACCAGCTGAAGAGGAACGTCCTCGAGAAGCTGAGAGCTAGACTCCAATACGAGGAGTCAAACGAGTTCTTCGTATGCCCCAAGTGCAATGTCAGGTATGAGTTTAACGAGGCCTTTGAATACGACTTCACGTGCCCACGCTGCGGCTCGCTACTAGTGGAGCATGACAACAAGGTCGCTGTGGCAACGCTTAGGGCCGTCATTAAGAAGCTGGAGGAGGAGATAAGGGGAGATGAGGAGAAGATATTTCGTGGTTGACCTCTTCTCGGGAGGCGGAGGCTTCGGGCGGGGCTTCGAGGAGGCAGGGTTCAGGGTAGTCCTAGCAGTCGATAATTACCCGCCTGCGGCTAAGACTTACAAGGCGAATTTCCCGCACGCAGTCGTCGTAGCTGATGATATTAAAGACGTCACTGGCGCCACTATCCACAGTCTTACGGGCCTCGCGCCTGGCGAGGTTGACGTGGTCATAGCTAGCCCTCCATGCGAACCCTTCACGGGAGCCAACCCTAGGAGGCAGAGAGATCCTCTGGATAGGCTATACACGGACCCGGCTGGGCAGCTATTCCTCCACGCGATAAGACTCATAGGAGAGCTGAAGCCTGAAGTGTTCGTTATAGAGAACGTTCCCGGGATACTGGAGGCCCCTATAAGGGCTGCCATTAGGAGGGAGCTAGCCAGGGCGGGCTACTCCAGGGTATACTTCAACGTCCTCCACGCGGAGGAGCATGGGACCCCCAGCTCGAGGACCAGGGTCTTCGTCTCAAATGTCGAGCTGAGGCCCCCCAAGAGGCGGGGGCCTACGGTTGAGGAGGCCCTTAGAGGCCTACCTCCTGTGGGATCCCCCTGGCCCCCTAATCATGAGTACCCCCAGGAGGTAGGCGGGAGGCACGCGAGGAGGCTCAGGAGGCTTAGGTGGGGCGAGGCTCTTATCTACTACCAGGGGGCTGGGGGTAGGAGACTTCCCAACTATATACGCCTGCACCCGCACAGACATGCCCCCACGGTTATGGGGAGCAGCAGATTCATACACCCCTACGAAGATAGGCTACTGACTGTCAGGGAGCAAGCAAGGCTTATGGGGTTCCCAGACTACCACGTATTCCTCGGCAGCAGGGACGCTCAGTACGACCAGGTCGGCGAGGCCGTCCCGCCCCCGCTGGCTAAAGCTATAGCTGAGGAGGCGGCCCGCGTCCTCCGTGAGGGGGTTGAAGAGCATGCCAGGCCTGAGGCTAGTACCGGTGCTCCACAACGTCAGTAGCATTCAGAGGCTCGTGGACACTGCCAAACTAGTCTACGCCCTAGGCCTCAGGGAGCTAGTGGTGACTAAGGCCTACGGTGCCGCAGCCCAGCACGGGCTCGCCGAGGTCGGGAGGCTGGCGTACAAGCTCGACAGAGGGTTCTTCGTCCTCCCCGACCTCAGGGACGCTGTTGAACTCATCAGGCCCGACAAGGTGTTGATAGTCTCGCTCGAGCACGCGAGAGAGAGACTAGACCCTGCCAGGCCCCCGACGCTCGAAGGCGTGGTAATGATTGTATTCAATGGTGGAGACCCCGACTTCGCCGCCCACGAGGCCGCGCTGGGGGAGCCAGTTTACATTGATGGCGTGGATCAGAGGCTAGGAGCCCCCGCCGAGGCCGCGCTCATCCTGTACCCCATCATAAGGGCTTCCAGTATTTCAGGGCGGCCGGGCGAGGGATCCCAGGGGTAGCAGGTAGTGCCGGCAGGGATCCCCGCCTCACTCTGCGTCAGGTGCAAGGGGTACAAGAGGCTCTGCGGCCTCCCCCGCTGCCCCATCCTCGAGCGCTTCCAAGCCCAGACCCTCGCCGCGACAAGAATCCAGGGGAGAGAGCTGGGGGGCCTAACTCCTCCCGGGGCAGTTGTCGGCGAGCACGGCTACCCCAGGGTGAGGGTCTACTATGCCATACCACCGACCAGGGATCCCGCCGACGCCGCCTATAGGGAGGCCCCGAGAGAGTGGGCCTCAAGGCGCGTGCCCCTGAGGAGAATAATAGAGTTAAGAGCCTCCACGCCGACAGCCGCCTTCGAGGCCCAGGTAACCGACCCGTGGAAGCTCTACGAGTCCGAGCTCACCCCGGCAGCGCTCTCCCTGAGACCTGTGGATTCCGAGGCCAGGCTCGCCAGGCCCCCCGTCCCCCGGCTAAGGTTCGATGGCATAACCAAGCCTGTGGGGCCCACGGCTCCAGCGGAAAGGATCGCCGTGACGGGCTCGCCCAGCCTGCCAAGAAAGCTAGAATCTCTGATCTGGGACGATGCTAAGGCGGTCGACGCCGTCAGAGAGCTCTACTTGAGTGGTGTCGACGTGTACACGATACAGAGGGCTATGAGCCTGGGAGCCCTGGGATCCCTCAAGAGGCGCCGCCTCGTACCGACGAGGTGGGCGATAACCGCCGTAGATGACATACTCGCCGGGATCCTCAGGGAGAGGCTCAAGGGGAGGCCTTGGATTGAGGGAGTCGAGGTCTACAGGGCCGAGTACCTGGGCAACAGGTTCACCGTAATACTACACCCTGGGCCGGGGAGGTTCGAGTGGGTAGAAGCTTGGCACCCTAGGGGCCTCTGGACGAGCACAGCCCGTGACCCCATGGTCTGGAGGGTGGCCGAGGACGACAGGGGTAAAGCTACAGCTGTCGACGGCGGCTTCTCAGCCGCACGGACAGCTATACTGGAGGCCCTGGCCAAAAGGGGGAGGAGGGCCGACGTGGTCATTATCAGGGAGATAACGCCCGCGTACTATGCCCCCGTGGGTAACTGGCACATAAGGGAAGCCGTGAGGATAGCCATGGAGAGGGATCCTCTCCGCATGGATAGCCTTGAGGAAGCCGTCGCCTACGCGCTCTCCCTCCTCGAAGCGGATCCCAGGAAGGTGGCTTCAAAGAGTCCCACCTTGAGAGGCGTGAGGCAGACCAAAATAACGGATTACATGAAGTAGCCTCACGGGGACTGGTTAATTAAATTGATAACTACCCTCAACGCTTCTCTGGTTACTGGTGGGTTAATGGTGGAGAAACCCCGGGTGAGGGAGCGCATAGAGCTGTCTCCGCTCAGAAGGATCATAGCGGAGAGAATGCATAGCAGCCTCCAGTCCACAGCCCAGGTAACACTAATGAGAGAATGCATCGTCGACGGACTCGTAGAGTTCAGGGAAAGCATTAAGAGGGACTTCGAGGAGAAGACGGGATCCCGGCTCACCTACACCGATATCCTGGTCAAGCTCACCGCCACACTGCTAAGGAAGCACCCCCTCCTAAACTCGGCCTTAGTCGGCGACTACATCGAGGTCTACGAAGACGTAAACATAGGAGTAGCCGTAGCCCTGGACCACGGCCTAGTAGTCCCGGTAGTTAGGAATGCCGACAAGAAGAGCCTAGAAGAGATATCGATGGAACTCAAGGACTTAGCCGAGAGGGCTAGAGCAGGAACACTAACCCTGGAAGACGTGACTGGGGGGACATTCACTATAACAAATCTGGGCATGTACGGGGTGGACGGCTTCACCCCGATACTAAATCCTCCCCAAACATCTATACTCGGAGTCGGTAGAATACAAGTAAAGCCAATCATAGTTGAGGGGGAGATTAAGCCGGCCAGAGTTGCATGGCTAAGCTTGACCTTCGACCATAGAGTAGTCGATGGCCACACTGCTGCACTACTATTGGCAGACATAGCTTCAACTTTAGAGTCACGCGACAGAGTCGCCGAGGCTGTCGGTTACGCCTAGAGTTTCTTCAACTGTATCAGCAATATGTGAGCTGCCTCCTTCACCGCGCGAAGCCACAGCCCAAGCTTCCCCCTAAAACCGCCCGCGCCTAGGCTCCACTGGAACGCTATCATGGCAAGGTTTAAGGCGTGTTCTAGTAGCTCAACCTCCGCCTTAACCTGCTTCCTGCAGTAGCCATCGACTAGCAGGGGCTCAGCTGCCTTGAGGTCTTTCAGTGCGAGCCTCAGGTAAGCATAGGTGACATCTCCACCCATCTCAAGGTACTTTCTGGCCTCCTCCCAGGCCTCCCCCGCCTGCTTGAGCACCTCATCTAAGTCGCGGCCCTCTTTCATATCAAGCCGGCCCTCCTAAGCCCTCCTAAGATGACGTAGATGAAGATCTTCACGGAGACCACTAGCCCCCTAAGCCTCTCCCCAACGCCGTGCTTATGCCTGGTGTTACCCTCCCTCTCAACCCATTCTAGTACTCTTGCTATTTCCTCGGACTCCAGCAGCATGTGCTTTCTGCAATACGGGCAGTCTATGTAACGGGAAGCAGTCTCGATCTCGTAGACAGCAAGCTTTAGAAGAGCCTTCAGGATGTCGTCCCTGCTACCCGCTCCCATCAATAGCTTCCTTCTGACGCTCTCAGTCTCTTCTATCAGCCTAGAGACGTCATCTTTACTAGGCTGCCCCAATCTCGCGGCACCACTCACCCGTTCCATGCCTTGTATAGTTCAACCAAAGCTTTTCTAACGTCAACAATCAAAGGACCCCGCCTTGTTATCTTAGCGAATACTAGGCCACCATAGACCGGTATCTCCCTCTCCCCATCCAGCTCCACCGTTAAGGGGTCCTCGAGTTCTACGGGTGTCTCAAGTTTAACCCTGGAGACACCATTAACCAATACGTTCCTGACGACTCCGGGTGCCAGGACCGCTCTCACCCTCCTGCCACCGCCGACCCTAAAGTATACTCCAAAGTCATCCCTAGCAGACACGGGGTTTACCGCTGCAGCTATCGAGGCTAAGCCTATGGAGTCCGGCGGTGCATAAGCTACAACGGCATCAGTCACCATGCCAACGTCTATGATCGCCCTTGACCCCTTGAAGGGATACTTAGTCCCAGCAGCATCGACTAAGGCGTGATCTACGTAGACTCCATCAACGTAAACCTCTATCCTCTTCATCCTGATAAGAGCCCCTGGCCCGACCAGCCCCTCGGCAACTGCCCCGGCAGCCATGCCAGCCAGTGTGCCGTCTATGCTGAAGGGTATGACGTTGTTTGTTCCGGTGGAGACCGGAACTAGAGGAGTGTCACGGGATACTTTAG
>JALURD010000062.1 GCA_027057815.1 Acidilobaceae archaeon
CAGGGTACTCCTAGCTAAGGGAGATTATAGAGGGCTCCGGATCGACCCCTGGGAGCTAAGGGTGCCCTCAAGATCATCCTTCCTAGTAATGATAATGATCCTAGCGGCCATCCTGCTAGGAGGCCTTATGGGATATACTGTAGGTAAAATGGCAGGCTACACGGGGAAGTATTACGTTGTATACGTCGACTACTACCTGGAAGCTGAGAAGCATTATAGAATAACAACAAGCTACCCGAGCCCAGATAGAATAATAACAAGCCCTTCGGGTCCATTGCTTCACTCCACTACGAATTTGGAGAGAGCTATTTTCATAAAAAGGGCATGGATAGAAATCAATGACGTACCTGCTGGGTACCACATAGTTGAATCTAAAAAGATTAGGTGCTGTCTCTGGATTAATGGACGCTTAATTGGCGAGGAGAGGTTGATAGTCTTCGAAGAGACTAGGGTTGAAAAGTCATTTATAGTCAGCTTGGCCGCTCTCGGAGCTCTAGTATTCCTGATCATCTTGTCCTTTAGAGCTATGGCGGAGCCTGAGATGCTTGAGGTAACCTATCTGCCTAAACATTTACAGGAGAGGCTTGAAGAGTTAACGGGTAACAGTGAACTAGAAAACTAGTGGGACATAGCCCTCCCTGACGCGCTCGACTATTAGTCTGCCCACGTGTGTTACTCTCTCTTCACCCATGAACTCCTTAAGCTTATCCTCGTAGCCACCCATCTCGGCAACACCGTGGCATGCTAGCACTTCAACGCCAAGGTCTAGGAGCTTCCTTATCATAGACCTCAGCTCCTCGTCACCGTCAGCCACTAGCTTCTCGGCTGGCCCAAAGAGGTAAACCCTAACATCGCTGACGAGCCCTTTCTCTTTAAGCCTGGACGCCCAGAGGAGGCCTGTAAACGCCTTGCCCTTATCGCTACTGGAAACAATGACGAGAATCTTGTCTCCAGCCACCTCTCTCACCGCACGATCTCAAGCGAAGATATACTAAGACTTGGATTTAAGGATAGATCCATACATTGCGTTACACCGCCTTAACCCATTTGAGGGCTTCCCGGGCGTTCACAGGAGCTAAGCTCTTCTAGTGCAGCTTACCCTTCAACTCAATCCAGTACTTGGATATCTCCCTGAAGAATGAAGTGGATTGCTTCTCTTTGAATTCCTCTGGAGTCAGCGGTAGAATGTCGAATCCAATGTGGCCCGGCAACCGGAGCCTAACCATTACCACTCTTTCCTGGAGGGGGATGCCTCGGAAAGCCTCGGAAACCACTATGATGTCTACATCACTCTCCATGGTGTGGTCTCCGCGAGCATAGCTCCCAAAGAGGTAGACCGTGGCGTTCAAGTCTTCGGCGAGGCTTTCCAGCGCCTCTAAGACCTTTCTACGGATCTCGTATAGCCTTCGAGACCTCATTTATCACCTCCTCCGCTACCATAACAGCTTCCTCGGCTTGCTCGCGGGTGATCTCAATTGAAGGCCTCTCAATACCCGCGTTCGGGTATCTAGCCTGAGTGTAGTAAGCGGAGAGCCCGGCCAACCCAGCCTGGGATATATGTTTAATTCGACGTACTCCTCGGCCTTTCGGTATAATTTAACCAAGTCAGGGCCTCTAGGTATTCCCCCGCCACGTGTAAAATGAGCGCCTTGAAGGCTTTCTCCGCCGCCTGGTGTGAGGCGAAGCATGCCCAGTTATAGTCGCCCA
>JALURD010000063.1 GCA_027057815.1 Acidilobaceae archaeon
CAAGGAGTCTGGCGGGATCCCTAGCAACCACAGGGTAGAGTATCAAGGATGCGACTATGACGGGGGTTGCTATGAGTATGAGTGATGGTATGGCGACCCTGCTTATCCATAGGATTAGGGCGGCTCCCCTCCTTGAGACCGGGTAGGCTAGGTAGACTTGCATCACTCCGGACTCTACGAGGCTTGTGATGCCTGAGCCTGCTCTGAGTGCGAGGAATATGGCTACGGCGAAGAGTGTGGGATCGAGTACTGTGGAGGCCAGCGTGGCGGGATCTGTTATAGGCTGGAGTACTGATAGCACCCCGCCCAAGGCGGCAACTAGGAATAACATTAAGTCGAAGCCTGGTGGCCTTAGTGAGTCAGCTGTATCTATGGATAGGAGCCCGGCGTAGGCCCTCAGCTTAGCCAGCTTTCACCACCTCCAGTAGTACTTGCTCTAAGCCTGACTCGACCATGTCGAACCCGTAGACCTTTACGCCCTCCCTGTGAGCCCTCGCCAGGGTCTCGAGTAGCTTGGGGACGTCGTCCACGTTCCTCAGGTTCACTCTAACATAGACTCCATCCCACACAGCCTCGAAGCCGCTATTCTTCAGCAGCTCAGAGAGCCTCTCCGGATCCCCAGAGCGTATCCTAACCACGGGTCTCTCCCGCAGTATAACCTCCTCGGGGGACCCCCTCGCTACCACCTTCCCCTCGTTGAGGAGGACTATCTCGTCCGCGAGCCTCAGTACTTCCGCGAGGACGTGGCTAGATACAAGTATTCCCATCCCGTGGTCTTTCCGTAGCTCCTCCAGTAGCCTTAGGAGCCTAACCCTCTCTACCGGGTCCAAGTTGCTGGTGGGCTCGTCGGCCACTAGTAGGTCAGGCTCGGGTAAGAGCGCGTGGGCTATGGCGGCCCTCTGCTTCAACCCCGCGCTGAGGCTGGCGAAGGGCTTCCACTCGTGGCCCTCCAGGCCAGCGAGTTTTACGACCTCTCTAACCCTCTCCCTGGGCGCTCCATAAATCCTAGCAGCCATCTCGAGGAAGCGTGAGACGGGCACACTGCTGGGCAGGTTGGGCCTCTCGAAAACCACGCCCACACGTTCCCGGGCACGGGGATCCCGGAAGGGGTCTCGGCCGAAGAGTGAGACGTCGCCGCGGTCCCTCCTAACAAGGCCCAAGCATATCTTGATGAGGGTCGTCTTCCCAGCACCGTTTGGGCCTATAAGGCCCACTATGCTCTTGTCGCTCACTTCAACGCCAGCTCCCGCTAGCACAGGCCTCCCAGAGTAGCTTTTCCATACATCCCTTGCAGTCAGCAGCTTAGCCACACCGCAGCACCCGAGTCTTAGGATGAATCGCCGCCCAGCACTAGCTCACGCCTGAGACTACGGCGCGGTTATTAAGTTAAAGTCCATGTTCAGGGCTAATGCCTCTAGGGGTCTTCCAGCTGGTCCACGATGCTCAGGAGTCGAAGACTAGCTCAGGGTCCCTGAGGAAGGGGTTGTATTCAAGCTCCCTTGCTAGGGTGGTCTCGGGCCCGTGTCCTGGGAGGATCCTGGTCTCTGGGCTTAGTATAGCCACGAGTCTCTTTAGACTTGCAGCCATAGCATTGGGGTCGCTTCCCGGCAGGTCAACGCGGCCTATAGAGCCTGCGAAGACTAGGTCTCCAGTGAATGCTATGGAGGCCTCGGGGGAATACAGGACTATGTGGTCCGGGCTATGGCCGGGCATGTGGTAGACGTGGAATGACAGCGGCCCAATTGATAGGTGGGATCCCTCGACTAGCTTCAAGTCCACAGCAGACTTTTGGGGCTCAACGCTGAAGCCCCAGGCCCTCCCGATCTCAGCTGAGGCCAAGGCGACCACCGGTTCCTGGGGATGAGCGGCGAGCAGGCCTCTCCACTGCTCCTTCACGCAGTCAACGCCGGCGGTGTGGTCGAAGTGGCCGTGGGTCACGGCGATAACTACTCTCCTGCATCCCAGACTCTCTAGGACTTCGTCGAGAGAGCAACAGCCGGGGTCCACGACTAGGCATTCACCGCCAGCCTCGAGTACGTAGGTATTCACCTCCAGGGGGCCCGTGACTAGTCTTTCAAGCCTCGCCGAGATCCTCCACCTCCATAGGGCTCCAGAGCTCCGTGTAGGAGTTTAACCCTCCTGGAATCCTATACATACACCGGCCAGGGCAGCCCCCGAGCGCCCCGCTAGGAGAACCCGCCCGACTGCCCCGGCGTCAACCGGGGAAGGCGTGGGGCGCGGGTGTCAGGGGCGGGGCACACCCACTTTCCCGCTTAGCCTCAGGCAGAGCAGAGTCAGGCCAGCCTGCACCCTGAGCCTCTTGTAAGAGCCATGTGCCAGGATCCCCCGCCTCCTCAGGGATCCTAGGCGAGCTGCTAGTTCATCCACTGTAACCCCTAGCCTCTGAGCGGCATCCGAAATGTTCTCAGCAGCCGCGACAGCCTCGAGGACCTCCACATCCTCGGGAGATAAGGGTGGGCAGTCGAAGAGACGTGATACGAGTTCCTCCATGGCTTCCAGTACAGCCTGCCTTACAGCCTCGTGCACCTCCTCAGGGGTTATGGGCAGCGAGTCAGGGAGCACTATGACCTCGACTCCGAGTCTCTCCGCTAATACCCTAGCGGATTCATCGGAGAACCCCCTAGCCACAACCAAAGGCTTAGCCTTCAAAAGCTTCGCGTTCACGTAGGCCTGCCTCACCCCGCTGACATCCAGGGCTCCAGCCTTCACCTCAACGGCATAAGTCACGCCATCCTTCTCAGCTACAATGTCAACCTCACCCACCTCGACACCGGAAACCTCAACCTTAACCCTCCTCCCCCTAACCCGATAGCCCATCTCCTCCAAGAGAGACGCCGCTATGGCCTCACTAGCCCTCCAGACCCTCCTAGACTTCAATACAGTCCCACCCTCGAGAGGGCCTCATCAAGCTCCCTAGTAGCGAGCCTAACCGGCCTCCCATTAACGACTGCCACGGGGGCCACCCTAGCCACTTCCCTAGCCGTGAAGGATAGCCTCTTACCGCCAACCTCCACCACGGGGTCTTCGAGCACGTCAACCCTCCAGCCGTAGAGGATCCCCGACCATGCAAGCCCACTAAGGCCAGCGTATGGGACTCCGCCCAGCGGCCTGGCACCAAGCCTGACAGCGTCAACGAGCCTCCCAGAGTACTCCCTACTAGTAACCAGGACAAAGGGCCCCCGAGGAGCCCCGCCAGCCATACCTGCAAGATACCTCGCTACGGGGCCAGCGAGTATGAAGTCGGTCATAGCCGCGCTAGCCCGGCCAGCAAGCAAGTCGACCATCCATAAAGCCTCAACAAAGCCCTGCAAGCCACTGCCCTCCACACGTCTTTCTAGTTTCTACTCCTCGTTACTAGGAGATCTACGGGGGAGAATATCTTAATCTCAATCCGCCCTGAGCTGCCATCTGCTTTCAGCATATCTCAGTGGAGGCGATTGGTGCTAGCAACTCATCCTATCGGCGTACTCGCCCAAAAGCTTCTTCCAGCGAATCCTGCATAATGCCTGTGAAAGCGATAGCCATAACCCAGTAGCCGTTAAAGCTACTCCGGCGAGCGACGGATTAACTATTGCCGCGATTTTTGAGGCGGCTAAGTACAAGGTGGACGGTAGAGGTATCCGGAATGAGTATTTGTAGATCTCCAAGGATTCCTCGAAGCCGGCTCGAATTAAATGGAAAGCAACAAGACCTCTTTCCCTATCTACGGCTATTTCTTCCGCATACCCATAGAGGTATCTCCAGTACTCAACATCTCCGGATCCGTCAACTAGAGCAACCCATGTTACCAGAAGCCAACGCCGGGACTCATCGTAAATCTTCACTGCTACAAGCATAGCCGAGTCGCGAGAGTCAATCTCCGCTATATCAAACGTGTATCTGGATGTGTTCCTTAGGCCAGCCACGCTTGATACCACTTTGATAATTAACTCCTTGAAAGGGTCATACGCGGTAGAGGCGACGCTCTTTGGGGGCTTGAAGCCAACATAAGCTATATCCCCGCCGTCCAGGTCCACTGAGACATAAATGTTGCGGTGACGGCCGCCATCAGCGCCAAGCACTGATACTGACCTCGATTCAAGTTTTACCACGAGTATATTGTCGCCTATAAGCCAGGCTGCGGCCGAGTACGGACCTTTCATATACACATTCTCGAATACAACCTCATCCGTGAAGGCATGTGCTCTCTCGAGTAACCTGTAGGCCTTTACGGCAATATGGAGGCTATTGCGTTGGGGCTTAAAGTAGACCGCCACCGCTAAGTCTTTAGGAATAGCGAGGGCCCTAACTAGCAATGCCGTACTAGATGGTGAATCGCCACCGCTTTGTCCGTAGTGTATTTGCTCGTAGAATCCATAGCACACTCTATACTTGCAGAACCCTGCAATACCGTCGTATGTCGTTCCGCCTTGCATGTACAAGCCTTCGAAATGTGAGAACATGATATCAGGCTTCCATGTAGAAGTGTTGATGTAAGCTACAGTCCACTCCGCGTAGGAGTTGTTGCCGAAGTAGTCAGTGTGAAAACCATGCTTAATGAGCACTCTCAGCAGTCTGCCTTCGTCGACGAATTTGCACCTGACAAGGGTTCCGGGTATGCTCAGGTTATACTCGACGCCGTATGTAAGGCCCGTTCCAGGCCTTAGTGGGCGTATAATGGGCCACTTGTTAATCGTGTATCCTAGGTATAAAGTGCCTTGGCGGAAGCCGCATAAGCGGTAGGAGTCAACCGAGTAATGCTTACCTGAACCAGTACTTACCGCTATTACCGATAGACCGGTATGATCGGCGAGGATTAGGAGGAAGCCTAGTAGTATCATAAGCGCTGTAGCTGCAAGTCTGCGTTTAGATGCGTATTTCCATAATTCGCCTCCACCCACACTCGGGACACCCCGCTGATTAGTGTCAGCAGTGATAACCCTATGTGGACGTCTGGAAAATACGAATTGTGGGACGGTATAAACACTATTTTACCAATTATGCCTCTAATCCTCTTGGTGATGGGGGATGCCCAGGTTCCCGAGCAGGGAGTGGGCTGAAGAGTTTTGCAGGCAGCTCAACTCCTCCCAGGGGTATAGGAGGAGCGCGCGCGGCTGGGTCTGGCCTATGCTCTTCAAGATAGTGTTGGAGGGCGGCGAGTCTAAGGGGTTCGTGGCTAGACTAAACAACGGCGTGTGTGAGGGCGTGGAGTGGTACGAGGACGCGTCAGAGGCGGACGCGCCATTCATACTGTCAGGTACTCTCAGGGACTGGCTCGACGTCATTGAGGGCAAGGTAGGACCCATAATGGCGATAACGCGGGGAAAGCTCAAGCTGGAGAAGGGCGACGTCAAGAAGATACTCCGCTACCCCCTAGCTGCCCTCGAGATGGTAAAGGCGGCTCAGAGGGTGCCCGCCGAGTAGCCCGTTAGGAGAGCACCCTATATCCGGAACGGCCAGTCTTTAGCTTGAGGCCTGCTGGGAGATTATTGACCGTACTATCTCGTAGAGCTGGGGATCGTCCCTCTGCATCCTCTCAAGGCTCCAAGGCTTCCAGCCCCCGCGGGCGACGTGGCGTAGAACGCTCCTAATCCAGCTCTTGTATATCTTCCCACAGTTGCCGTGATTCCTGCAGCTTGCCTCTATGAAAGAGTCTATCACGGCCTCAGCGTCCTCGGGTTGCATACCCCTGACGTTGAGGAGATACCTACTGATAACGTAGAGGATGAGCCTGCTCCTCCCATCCGGGACACCCTGCTCTATAATCCTCTCTATCCACGCATACCTATTAACTCCATAGCGT
>JALURD010000064.1 GCA_027057815.1 Acidilobaceae archaeon
CTCCCGATGATAATGCAATATCTGAGAGGGTAAAGGCTTAGAGCCTCTATTAGTCATATTAGGGATGGGGAGAAGGGTTGTCTAAGGTTATACGTGTTAGGTATGAGAAGGGAGTACTTAAGCCTCTGGAGCCTCTGGACCTTCGAGAAGGTGAGGAAGTTAGAATCCAAGTACTACCAGAGGAGTTTCCAGAGCTAGTGGATAAGGTAAGCGTTGAAGCTAGCGGGGACGTCGATAAGATTCTAAGGGAGGCTCGCGAGCGTTGGAAGAGGTGGTATTAGACTCCAGTGTTATAGTCAAAAGCATCCTTAAGCCGGGTCGCTGGCTGCCGGAAGAGGTCTATAGGAGAGAGCTGGAAATTCATCATAAGGCAAGAGCCCTTGTGAAGACACTCAAATCAAGCGATACAATCGTTCTCATACCATACCCAGTAATAGTAGAGGTTGCAGCCGTCATATCAAGACTCGCGGGTAGAGAGCTAGCAGAGAAAGTAGTTGAATCACTCAAAACAACCAAGAACTATACTATCGTGTACGAGGAGGAGTACAGGGATAAAGCATTGAAAGTTGCCCTGCAAACGGGCTCCTCAGGCTTTGACGCTTACATTATAGCTCTAGCCTGGGACCGTGACGCCCTCCTCATAACTGACGATGAGCCCATGAGCAAGCATGCAGAAACACTAGGAGTGAAAGTAGTCCTACTACGCAACGCAAACCTAAGAGATATAATGAAACAACTCCATTAAATAAGAGGATTATTACATTAAATTATAATTTATATATACAGACGTGATAATCAGATCTGCATAGAGTACGGCTGGGATTTACGGTCTTGGATACCGATACATTCCACACAAGAGTTAATGATTGTTTTGTGGTGTTTGTGGCGGGCCCGCCGGGATTTGAACCCGGGACCTCCGGCTCCGCAGGCCGGCGCCCTATCCTGGCTAGGCCACGGGCCCGCTTCCGTGTGTGGGTGGCTATGTTTATGGGTGGGTTTTAGTTTTTCCAGGAGGCCGGAGCTGCTCCTAAGTTTTATGGTTCTTGAGGCTCTACTTTATTCCTTTGAGTGCTGCCTCACGATTCATATCTGTGTCTGGCGTGTATTTGATGCGTTATTGTGCTTATTGTGGGCCTGCTTTTATATTGATTCTCCTATTTCGAAATGTGAGGTTTTAGTTTTTCTTGCATGAGCTGCGATGGGGTGGTATTGATGGGGTTGCCCGGCTCTTCTGGTTGGATGGGTAGAGTGGTAGCTATAGTAGTAGCGCTGATTATAGCTTTGATTGCATTCGTGCCCCCTAACGCCGAGTTCATGCCTGAGGAGAAGAGGTTTGATTATGTTACGTTCCCTCTGCTCCCGCCTTTGCTCGCCATAGCATTGGCTATAGCGACTCGGCAAGTGCTCCCCGCACTCTTCCTCGGCGTTTGGGCCGGAGGCTTGATGCTTGCTGGATATAATCCCATTGATGCGACTACTCAAAGCTTGGCGTGGATTATTGAGAACGCTACTGACTCCTGGAACGCAACTATACTCATATTCGACTTCATAATAGGCGCGTTCGTGGGCGTACTATTTGCCTCTGGAACGCTTCACTCTGCTGCCAGGGCTATCGCTAGGAGGGTTAGGAGCGCGCTTGGCGCGAGCCTTGCTTCCTGGATAATGGGTGTCATAGTCTTCTTCGATGATTATGCAAATACCATAGTAGTAGGTAACACGATGAGGCCTGTGACGGACAGGCTGAGGGTTAGTAGGGAGATGCTGAGTTACATTGTAGACTCGACAGCTGCTCCGGTAGCTGGCATGATGCTTGTTTCCACTTGGATAGGCTTCGAGGTCGGCTTAATTAAGGAAGCCATTGCAACCCTTCAGGAGGAAGCTGCCTCCGGGCTATTACCAGCAGCGCCCACGGTTGAGGCCTATGCTGCGTGGCTTCACTCGGTGCCATACAGGTTTTACAGCATATTTGCTGTACTACTAGTTCTCCTGGTGGTTTTGACTAGAAGACACTTTGGCCCCATGCTTAAAGCCGAGCACAGAGTATATGAGACGGGTAAAGTGTTAAGGGACGGTGCTCAGCCCTTAATGCCTACGGAGACAGTGCTCGGCGAGGAGCCGGCCGCGAGGAGGTATGCTCCGGCATGGCTCTTCGCGGTGTCGATAGTGGTACTCATTGGAGTAACTCTCCTGGGCATGTGGGTAACTGGCGGTGGTGATAAGTGGTGGCAGACCCCGTTCATCGACGCTCTCATGAATGCTGACTCGGCTACAGCGCTTCTGTGGGGAAGCTTCGCCGCCTACCTCGTAGCACTGGCCGGCGCCCTCGTGACCAGGAGCCTCGACTTCTCGACTGCCATGGAGTATACCGTTAAGGGCATGTATCTAATGGTTTACGCTAACGCAATATTACTACTAGCATGGAGCATTAAAAGCGCTGCCGACGCCGTGGGTACAGCCGAGTACGTTGTACACCTAGCCACGGCTGCCGGCGTGTCTCCCCTACTTGTGCCCCCTATAATATTCCTGTCAGCTATGTTCATATCATTCACCACTGGCACTAGCTGGGGTACCTTCGGGATTATGATGCCAATAGCTGTACCCATGGCCTGGAAGCTTGCTGTCCAGACGGGAGACATAGATCTAGCCTATACAGTCATGTACGCGTCCATAGCAGCGGTGTTCGCCGGAGGCATCTACGGAGATCACTCATCCCCCATAAGCGACACTACCATCATGTCATCAATGTTCTCGGGAGCTGATCATATAGACCACGTCAACACCCAGATCCCTTACGCATTATGGGCGGCACTAACAGGTGCAGTCCTCTACTTGCTATTCGCTCTAGGCGTGACGTCACCCCTGATCCTACTACCAATAGGCCTTGTTATCCTTGTTGTAGGCCACCGATTCATCAGTGAATGGTACGGGAGACGCGTAGGGCTGCCGCCTAAGGTCCCGAATTACATAGTGGATGAGACTCTCGACGCGGGTAGCTAGGCGCTCATCTTACCCATTCCCCCAACTTTAGTTTTTGCGTTTCCCGATTGATTCTAACCGGCTCTTAGCTCTGCAAGCGACCGAAATGTAGGGCCGAGGCTCTTGTATACGTCCTCGAACACCTTGAGGAGTCTACGATATACCTTTAATGCTTCGGGGTCAGGCTTAGCTGTATAACCAATTGGCACCCTCGACGCTTCTCTCCTGAGATCTGAACCCCTAAGTACTGAAGTAGCTATAACAGCAGCCCCCCTTAGGCTTGCATGCCTCGGGTCATGCACGATTTCTACGGGCATACCTACAGTGCTAGCTACTATGGATGCCCACGCCTTCGACTGGAAACCACCGCCAACGCCCCGTAAGAGCTTGGGTTTACCAGCGAGTCGAATCATGTACTTCATGGCCCAGGCAATGTTTAACGCCACGGCCTCCATCGCGGCTCTCACAAGGTGCAACTTACCATGCCGAAGGCTTAAGCCAGCCACGACTCCTCTAGCGTGGGGGTCGTCTACCGGACATCTTTCCCCAAAGAGCCAGGGAGTTGCCAAGAGGCCATCAGAGCCTGGCGAGATACGGGCGGCCTCCTCCAGTGAGTCATAGTTTAGCCCGGTTACTTCGAGAACCCAGTCGATAAGAGCGCCAGCGACTTCCTGCTCGGCTATAACTAGGTATGTCCCTGGTATAGCTGAGAGCAGGCTCCCTATGTAGTGATTCACGTCTAGCAGGCGTTTATTCGTGTGGACTCCTATCCAATCACTCGTTCCGACGTAGATGTGGTACTCCGCAGGGCCCACAGCGCCTGAGCCTACTGCAGCAGACGCAACATCGCCAGCACCTACAACCACGGGGATCCCGGGCTCAAGGCCGAGGTCTTGAGCAGCATCGCTACGCAGTTTTCCAGCCACATCTAGTGGAGATAGGATTCGGGGAAGCTTTTCCAGGGGGATCCTATACCTGCGCGCCAGCTTCTCACTCCATAGAGCCCTGCCACGCCTAGTGTCGGCTAACCATGTAAGATGCGCTTCATCAGGGCTTGTAGCAGGGTTACCAGTAGTCCTGACAAGAATCCAGGTCTTCAGGCCCCCAATGACCTTGGCCTCTCTATAGGCGTCTGGCTCGTTCTCCCTTAGCCATACTATTTTAGATATGGGATCCTTACCGGTCTTACTGGGAGCCCCACCAGTGATTCTCAGGAATTCCAGGAGCCTTGGAATGTTGTAGCCAGCCACTTTCAACGGGCCTTTGAAGACTTCGCGTGGCAAGCCGTGGGCTCTCTCGTCCAGCCAGGTTATTATTGGGGTTAACTCTCGGCCGTCACTATCAAGAAGAACTACTCCCGCTAAGTATGTCGAGAACACTAACCCTGCAATCTTCCTCGGACTCACGCCTTCCAACGCGCTCCGAGACGCTTCTGCTATTGCAGACCAGAGCTCTCCGGGGTCCTGCTCTGCCCACCCCTCTCTTGGGTACTTCATGGGCGAAGACTGTTGTGCATGGGAAATCACTTCTAATGTTTTACAGTCCACGATGCCCGCCTTAATTGAGGTGGTACCTAGATCTATAGACAGGACATACTCGCAGTCGGGCAAGACCAGCACCCCACATGCTGAGGCCCCTACCAGTCGACCAGCAGCGGCTTGAATATTTCGAGGACCGCCTCCCGTATTAGCTCGTTAACCACTTCAGGGTCTAGCATGTATATGAGTTCGTCTACTAGCCTCAAAGCCGCGTCGTCAAGGCCTTCCTTACCCACCTTCTCAACGATCTCGGCTATCCCCGCGAGACCCTTCTCCGCCAGAAGCTTTTCGGCCCTCAGTTCAGGAGCCGGGATCCCGCGCCTGGCCTCATCTATCGCTAAAAGGAATTCGTCAGCTATATCGAGGTGAACAGGGCTTATGGTTAAATGTATGCTTGGAGGGAAGCCTAAAGGCCTGCTGCCAGGCTGTACTTGAACAATCCACCCAGCTCTCGAGAGTCTCGAAGCAAGCTCAAGTATGTCAACGTCGCTACTCGTGAATGCGAGTATCCCAGCCCTGGGCCTTCCGATAACCGTGAATCCCATCTCTTCGAGTCCCTTCTGAATCTTCCTTCTAGCCCTCACGACTCGCTCAGCGAGCCTCCTATATCCATCCCTTCCAAGGAGCCTTGCTACAGCCCATGCAGCGGCTAGAGGTGCGGCGCTACGGGTTGAGAGTATTGCTTCATTCACTAAAGGATAGCCGGGCCAGGCAGCGTCTACGAACAACGTGGGCTTCTTGTCCTCACCGCTTCTAAAGAGCACTACAGAAGCTCCTTTCGGCGAGTATCCATACTTATGCATGTCTACGCTCAGACTCTTTACTTTATCCACTATGAAATCAAAGGGTTCCACTTCCTCGCCAGCATCACGGGCAAAGGCTAGCACCATACCCCCTATACACGCGTCTACATGAAGCCAGGCCTCCCTTCCTTCGAGAGCCTCAGCGATCGCCCGCACAGGATCTAGGGAACCATACGGGTAATTCACTGCTGATGCAACTATCATAACTGTTTCATTGTCAACCTCCTCTACAAGTGCAGCAGGATCGGCCTCCATAGTATCACTGTCTACAGGCGTCCTCACAACCCTAAGGCCAAGCAGGTATGCAGCCTTGGCGAAGGCGGGGTGGCCGGTGACTGGCATTACTATCTTACCCTCGCCTACGCCTCCCCTACGCTTCCACGCCTCTCTAGCTGCGAGGGCGGCTAGGATGATGCTCTCCGTCCCGCCGTATGTGAACGAGCCGGAGTATCCTTTAGGCGCGTGGAATA
>JALURD010000065.1 GCA_027057815.1 Acidilobaceae archaeon
AGAACCTCCACTGCCTCAGCGGCATCCCCTGTGACGCTGGCAACCTCCTCTAGAATGCTCCGAGGCCCGAACTCGACGTCAACCTCGCCGGGGAGCAGAGCTGCTGGCCTAGCATTGTCAGGGGCTATTACCTCGCCTTCGCTTGGTTTGTATTCGTCCCTCTGGCCCAACTCAGGGTCTAGGGCCCCAAGTATTATCCTAAGCAGGGTGGTCTTGCCAGCGCCTGAGGCTCCGCGTATTACAACTATCTCCCCTGGCCGTATCTCCAAGTTTACGTCTTTGAAGATGTACCGCTCGACAATTCTCCTCTCAACGCCGAAGCTTCTAAGAACCTCGGCGACATCCTCCCTGAGACCCTCTATGCTCAACTCGCTCCTATACATCTTAGAGACCTCCCTCAGGATAATCGAGCCCTTGAGTGGCTCCGCAGGTCTATACCTGGGTCTGTATAGGATCCCTCCATGCGCCCTGGCGAAGGGGTCTCCCTTGAGGAAGGCTTCTATCCTTTCCCTGGCTTCATTACTTAACGGGTACATCAGGACAGGCCTCCCACTAGCAGTGTCCCACATGTACTTAAATCCGGCCCTCTCGAAGAAGGGGTTATAACGAGCCATAGCCGCTATAGTCTCTACTATGTGCTTTCGCCTCTTCATCTCAGGTATTCGACGCTCTCTTATCCAGTCTAGGGCAGCCTTTACTGAGAGAACTCCCAGGCCTCCACCTCTATAGTCTGGGTGGACTACAACCCTCGCTATCCGGGCGGCCGCTGTGTTTGCTTTAGCAGCTGCAACCTTGGCTATACTATGTCCCACCATAGCCCTGGCAAGCCTGCTACTGTATAGCTTGGCTAGCTCCCTGTACTTGTCCATAACCTTCTTAGCCGCCTCGCCAGCCATGGGCCAAAAAGTGGGGTGAAACCAATCGGGCGGAAAGACTTTCTCTCTAATTAACCTCTCAACCCTAACCTCCCCATCAACTAATATCCTCCTATGCATTAAGGGTATCGGCGTGTCGACCCTAACATAGGCTACAACTTTGGGTTCATACTCTTCTCTATCAAGCATCTCTATGATCATGAACCTGCTGCTTGGCAGACTGCCTCTAATCTCTACTAGACTCATTGGGCCCCCGCACTTGGGGCACTCGGGCCTCACGTTGGACTCAACCATAGCCCCATCTCTGGGGCAACGCCAGACTGCAACTATCTCCTCCTTACTCGCATAGTGATACTGTTCGAGTTGAACTATTTCCTCGTAATCAGATTCACTGACGGCTTCACGTGCCAGAAATCTAACCCTCCTGCCATGCGCCTCAACAGTGTAGACCCTGCTCCAAGGAGGCCATACGGTCACAGAACCCTCTTCAGTGACTCGGTCTAGCCTATAGTCTCCCGGCATAAGCAGCTTAAGTTTGCCCAGCCTCTTCGGCTCATTCCAAGCCTCTAGGATTACCCTCTCACCCGGTTGCAGCCACTGAGCCACACTACCAGTCATGACAAGCCAGAGCCTCTGCCCGCCTAGTCTGACTCTTACAACGCCAAACCAACGGTAGCCAGCCCTGGGGACTATCGCAGCCTCGACTACTCCCTCCTTAGCCGCCCCAGCCCGAGTCACCAAGTCCACCTCGTCTAGTCTATAGAATTCCGGTCACTAAGCTATGTAATTCCTGACGCTTCAATAAAGCGTTAGCAGGCGAGCTTCCTTCAGTGGCGGCAAGGTGCCTCAGTCCCACTTGTACTCCGGGCTCCTTCTGCTCTCTACAAAGACCTTAGCTGCCTCGATGAGTGCACTCGATTTAGAGAGCCTCAGCAATTCTGATATGCCAGCCTCAAGTAACTGCTTGGCCTTCGCCGTCCTCATCAATCTGACTATAGACTCTATAGCAGAGGGGCTGTTAGCCATCACCTCTTCGACTAGCTTCCTGACACCCTCCCGAAGTTCATTCACAGACTCTACTAGACTAGATATGATCCCCAACCTGTAGGCCTCCTCCGCGGTTAGGCCTCCAGAGGTCATCGCTATCAATGCGGCACGTGCCGGTCCTAGGGCATCAAGACCTATAGTAGAGAGCGCTGGCGGTATCAAGCCCCACCTAGCCTCAGGCCAGAGGATCCTTGCATCCCTGACTGCAACCGATAAATCAACAACCCACACCAGCTCGGCGCCTCCTCCAGCAGCTACTCCATTGATCGCTGCAATCGTCGGTTTTGACGTCAATAAGACCTTGCGGAAGAACTTTGCCAGCGCCTCAAACACCTCGCCAGCCTCCTCGGGGCTCCCGGCCTTTGATACCTCAGACAAATCTATGCCAGCGCTGAAGGCCCTGCCAGCTCCTGTAAAGGCTATAAAATGAACGCCGCCCACATGCTCTAAGTCCTCAACAGCCTTCACAGCCTCGCTCAGCATGCCCTTATTCATCGCGTTCAGCTTTTCGGGCCTATTGAATATCACCCATCCTATAGGAGGATTAACCTCCACCCTGACATATTTATAGGGGGCCATTATTCGAAACCTCCACTCTAACCAATGACGCCAATGGTTCTATTTCAGATTTCGCTTTTCTAGAACATTGTTTATAATAGCCTCCACGGGTTCGCTTGGTTTTGCCTCTAGAAATGCGTGCGCCACACGCTTCGGATCACTAGTTCCCGAGTCCCTAGCCAGGTCTACCGCTTTACCTAGTATTGCGTCTCTTCCAACTTCAGAGACTAGAGTCTTAGGGGGCATATCTACACGTACGACAAGCTTACCCCGTCCCGAGTAGATTTCAAGTCTAGCCGGCATGAGTCTCGGGTATAATGAGTCTAGGCTTGGATCGACCTTAAGTAATACCTTCGCGGCTAGCCCGAGTATTCTTTCATCGCTGAGGCTATCCCTTATGGCTCCTGGCAGGGGTTTTCTGCCGAAAAGCGTGAGTGCCACTAAGAATGGTATACTGAACTTGGCCTCCTCAACATTACCAGGTCTAGTTATGCCGGCTATCTCTACCGCTTCACGGTAAGTTCTAACGACGACTCGCTCGATGTCAGCTCCTTTAATTTGGCCTACAACATCCTCGGCAGCCTTTATAGCGCTATGTGAGTGGTAGCAAGCACTATAGAACTTCAGTCTACTGTATCCAATTAGAGGCTGTTCAGGCAAGCTTAAGACATTACTACACCCGAAGGCCTTGCAGACCGCCTCAATTATTCTAGAGGGTTGAACTCTTCCACCAACAATCACTGTGAGAGCAGCCTCGACCCCCAACGTAGCCGCATGCATGGCGGAGAAGGGCTTTACAATACCTCCTTTAGCTGCCTCCCATAGCCCACCCATATAGTTAAGCGCTAAAGCCGCTGCTTCAAGCGATGCCTCCACATCCAAGCCGTAGGCTAATGTAAACGCGGCAGCAGCCCCCGCTGCCCCAGCTGTTGCCGTTGTATGCCATACATTATAATGTTCCCTACCCAACAGCGCCCCTAAAAAACCGGCGACTTCATACCCAACCGCTATGGACCTCGCTGCGTCTTCAAGGCTAGAGCCTGCCTCTATAGACGCAGCGAGGGTAGACGGTACAACTACTGCTCCAGCGTGAACATACCCTAGGGGCAACCAGTCATCCAGTTCAAGGGCATGAGCTAAATACGAGTTTATGGCCACCGCCTCAATAATTCCCACCCTCACACCCAACCCAAGGATTGCATGTCTGCCACTTGACTTCGTAGCAAAAGCCCCGGCCACACGTAGTGACTTTTCATCTAAATAAGGTGCAGCCGAAGCCACCATGAGGGTGTCAGCCATAACTTTAACACCATTATTAATCGCGTCTTTATCGTTAATCACCCTCTCAACGCGGCGCGTTAAATCCTCAAATATTAGGCTAGCATCCATCCACCTCAACCCCTAGTAGAAGGGCATACTGTTGGGCTCCGTATACGTCTCTATCTCCCGGCTCTCCTGCCGGGATTTTTCTCTTGAGTACTATCTTTAAAGCTCTAAGATTGTCTATACGCTTAATATCAACGACTTCTGAGGGTTCCACAGAATACACTTTAGCTATGAACTCTCTGGTAAGCATAGCGGACAATTTCTCGTAGCAACCAGGGTCATCTAGCAAGATATCAATAGTTACGAGAAACGGGCCTGCGTTCTTGCTCCTTATAACCTTGGCTAGCTCACCTAGCTTCACCACGACTCAATCACCCTCAAACTATTCTTAGACCTTACTTCTACAAGCCTAGCGTGAGCTAAAGCCAGCGGGTCTGGAGGCTCGACTAGGTGCCACACAGTCCACTCGTAAGCTTCACCAAGATATACATCGCTAGGACTCAAGGGAAACGCCAAATTACCAGCAGTAGATTTCCTTCCAGGCCAACCGGCGTGTAAAAGGAAGCTCCGGACAACGGCAATAGCCTCGACTGCATCATTAGGATCAGGAGCTACAGCTTCAACTAGAAGGCCTATCTCGTCCGGGATTACTTGCTGCTTCTTCCACCATCCAAGCACTGCGTCGCGGCCGTAGACTCTCACATAAACTTTAACCTTCGGGTTCACCCTAGTTTTCACTCGATGGATGGCCTCAGCTATGAGGTCGTCAAGCCTCGATATAAAGTCTGGGTCCACTGCTCCGGCTATTGTTATAGCCCTGTAACCCGCTAAGCCAGCGCCTTCAATTTTAACCAAGTACTTGTCTGAATTAACCCACTTTGCGCCACTTACAGCCACCGTTCTCTCATCAATTTGCTTATATCTAACATTCGATAAGTCGGCATAGCCTCCTGGAATGTACTCCTTATAAGGATCGCTTCTCTCGTAGAGGGCGTGCTCTGCAATTGAGTGTACTGTTGCTCTACGCTCGGGGTTCGAGGGTGTGAAGTATACAGTGTCTCCTTCAATGTACGCGATCATCCCGTCACTACCGCTAGCTGGGTCTGCAGCTATAGCGCCACACTCCAATATCTTACCCGTCAACACTGCCAGACCTTTATCGACACCCTCCAGGATGAGGGGAGCAGCAAATATCGCGGCATCCGCCACACGCCCAGCCACCACTATGTCAGGTGACCACTCCTTGAGCACCCTCAATAGCGGCTCTACGCCATTCTGTGCCACGATTACCGAGCTCTGCAGTTTATCCGAGTTTATGGCAGGCGCGCCCGGGTCCGCAGGGCCAGCCACGCGTCCTTCAATAATGTATTTCATGAAAGTTGATGGCTTAACGTCGCTATAGATAACTGCTATTCTCAATTGTGATACAATCGATGCCGCCTTAACTGTGAGTTCCAACACTTTATCGACGTGTGGCTTCGCTCCCGCGCCGCCAGCGCTACCAATTATCAGAGGAGATCCGAGCTTAACTGACGCCTTTATGAGCCCCCTCAAATCCCGGTAAACCTGTCCGTCCGGAACTAGAGGCTTCCCACTACCTAGATAGTAGGGGCCAGGGTCCGTGGAGCCAGCGTCGACGCCTATATAATCTACTCCATGATCAATGGCTTCCCTTAAGCTCTCTTGGGGGTAGCCGTACCCTAAAATGGCTGTCGGTGAGTATATCGTGACGTGGCCCATTCTCTTCACCCTGCCTGTCATATAGATAAGGGTAGTAGGTAGAATAATTGTGGGCAAGGACCCACTACTTAATTGCAGCTCTAACACTTATGACCTGGACCCATTGGATTCTCTCATACGCGATGTAATCCCTTAGCGTGTTAGGGGCGAAGCTCGGGCATGAGTAAAAACAGGCGATTGGGCCCGCTGGCTGCCACCGCCTTTAGGACAGTA
>JALURD010000066.1 GCA_027057815.1 Acidilobaceae archaeon
GGTAAGCCGCGCTTCGTAGTAAGAAGAACCAACAAGTACATTATAGTTCAGGTCATCGAGGCAAGAATAGAAGGCGACCGCGTTATAGCGGCAGCCCATAGTAGAGAACTCGTTAAAAAGTATGGATGGCTAGGCGGCACCAAGAACACCTCAGCTGCATACTTGACTGGGCTCCTGGCTGGCTTCAGGGCGCTTAAAGCTGGTGTGGCCGAGGCTGTCCTAGACATCGGCCTTGCGAGGCCTGTGCCGGGAGCTAGGGTCTTCGCTGCCTTGAAGGGTGGCCTGGATGCTGGCCTTGAGATACCACATTCAGAGGAGATACTACCGCCCATAGAGAGGATTAGAGGCGAGCATATAGCCGAGTGGGCTAAGAGGTTGAAAGAGGAGGATCCAGACTTCTATAAGAGACAGTTCTCTGATTACCTTAGGAGAGGCCTCGCACCTGAGGATCTTCCAGCGCACTTCGACGAAGTTCTCTCTAAGATCAAGGAAGAGTTTAAGGACTTACCCAGACCCGTGAAGGCGGAGGGTGAGGAGGTGGCAGGGTGATGGCCAGGCCTGCTAGGTTAAGGCCCGACGAGATACTCGAGATATGGCAGCCTAGAACACGCGTAGGGAGGATGGTGAAGGAGGGCCAAATAACGAGTATAGACGAGATATTCAAGAGGAACCTACCTATACTAGAGCCTGAAATAGTGGATGTCCTCCTCCCCGACTTAGACCATGAAATCATCGACGCCACTATAGTTCAGAAGATGACCGACGCTGGTAGAATCACGAGGTTCAGGGTCACCGTTGTTGTAGGTAATCATGACGGTTACGTAGGCCTAGGCAAGGGTAAGGCTAGGCAGTACAGGATGGCTGTCGAGAAGGCTCTAAGGAATGCTAAGCTGAACATAACCCCTGTCAGGAGGGGATGTGGGAGCTGGGAGTGTACATGCGGCGAGCCGCACAGCGTACCTTTCACGGTCAGAGGTAAGAGCGGGAGCGTCGAGGTGGTATTGAAGCCCGCACCCAAGGGGACGGGCCTCGTCGCCGGAGACGTCGCTAAGAAGGTTCTTCAAATGGCTGGTATAAGGGACGTGTGGACCTTCACTAAGGGCGAGACTAGGACGAGCTACAACTTTGCACGCGCTACTTACTTGGCGCTAAGGGCGACATACAAGTTCGTCACACCACTTGAGTGGACTAGGGCCTAGTTTTCCTGAGGTGAAGGAGCAATGCCCCTCTACCTAATAATAAGGATAAGGGGTACAGTCGACGTCAGGCCGGAGGTAGAGCACACGCTTTACTTGCTCAGGCTGAGGCAGAGGTTTGCAGCCTCGTTATACCACAGCAGTTTACCAGGGCTTGAGGGTATGCTTCAAAAGATCAGGGACTGGGCTACCTGGGGTGAAATCGATAGGGACACGCTAATACAGTTAATCAGGGTTAGGGGCAGGCTAGTTGGGGACAAGCCGATAACTGATGAGTGGGTCCAGAAGAACCTCGGACTTTATGGTGGGATCCCAGAGCTAGCAGACAAACTACTATCAGGAGAGATAATGTACCACAAACTAGAGGATAAGGGCGTGAAGCCCTTTTTCAGGTTACACCCGCCCAGGGGAGGCTTTAAGGGCAGCATTAAACGCCACTACGGCGATGGCGGCGAGCTGGGCTATAGGGGAACCGCGATAAACGAGTTGGTAAGGCGCATGCTCTAGCATGTGGGGTGGATAAGCATGGTTGTCAGGAGGCGTAGGAAGAGCAGGAAGATGAGAGGGAGAACAAGAACGATGGGCTGGGGTAGGATAGGCCAGCATAGAAAGAGTGGAAGCCGTGGAGGCGTCGGAGCAGCTGGCATGCACAAGCACATGTGGACATGGGTAATCAAGTACGCTCCTACATGGTTCGGAAAGAGAGGCTTCAACCCGCCTAGGATTAGGGCTGGCTACGAGCCTAGAATAATTAACGTCAGCGACTTAGCCGAGCTAGCCTTTAAACTAAAGGCTTCAGGAGAAGCCATGGAAGAAGAGGGTAAAATAGTCATAGATCTAGTCGCCATGGGTGTTCATAAGCTGTTGGGTGAGGGTAAGATAAACATCCCGGTCAAGGTGCGAGTTCCCATGGCTAGCAGGTCTGCCGTAAAGAAGATCCAAGAGGCAGGCGGGGTAGTCGAGGTTTTACTAAAAGAAGAGGAATCCGAGGAGTAGCGTTTTCCGATGCATTATACCTTTACTTCTCACTGCCACCTTCCTGTTAAGTCTTAAACTCCCGGGCTCTAGTGTCGGTCTCGGTTTTAGGGTGACAGCGTTTGAGCACCGGCTGTACTCGTAGAGTTAGAATCAGGGATACAATAGTCGAGAATGTACACCACGTGCTTCCAATGCACTCTAACCCTATCGGCACCCTTCATGGCGGGATCGTTCTCCAATGGATGATAACTACATCGACTCTAGCCTCTATGAGGCTTGCTAGGAAGCCTACGCTGCTCGCGGGCATGGAGCATGTATTCTTTATAAACCCTATAAGGGTTGGAGAGAACGCCGTCTTCACCTCCTGGGTTGAGTATGTGGGTCGTACAAGCATGGAGGTAACTACTGTAGTCGAGGCCGAAGACCCCTCTACCGGCGAGCGTAAGCTGACAACCGTAGCCCATACCACTCACGTAGCTGTGGGCCCTAACCTTAGACCTATACCTGTAGAGGCTTGTGTTGACGCTGTTAGCGACGAGGAGAAAAGACTTCAAGAGGAGGCTATCGCCAGGAGGGAAAGGAGGGCACAAAGAATATCCCGGAGGAGAGAGCTTGTCAAGGACCTCGCTCCTCCGCGCCCGCTGGACGAGAGGTACGTCATCACTAGCTATAGGTTCGCTTACCCCGAGGACGCCGTGTTCCATAACGCCGTCTTCGCCGGGAAACTAATGTATTACTTGGACGAACTCGCCGGCATAATTGGCCTCAGGTACGCCCATGGCCCCGTCGTAACTGCGGCCGTGGATGCTACGGACTTCTATGCTCCAATACTTGTCGGAGAATCCATAGAGATGACGGCTGCATTGACCTTCGTGGGCCGCAGTAGTATGGAGGTCACGATTAAGGTCATTGCTAGGGATGAAGCTAGAGGAGAGGCCAGACACACGACCACGAGCTACTTCACAGTTGTCCACATAGGCAGAGATGGCAGGCCTAGACCTGTACCCCCATTTGAGGTTAAGGAGGAGTGGCAGAAGATGCTTGCAGAGGAGGCCAAGAAGAGAAGAGAAGTTAGGCTAAGTCTACTCGCGGCTATGAAGGAGACTGGAGCCCTTAAACCCTTCTAAGGGCTATCGCTGCAGCGCCGCCGAGGCCGTGGCATATAGATGCTACCCCTTTCTCGCCGCCGTGAGTTTCAAGCACGTTTATCAACTCGATAGTAATCCTCGCTCCACTCATTCCTAGGGGATGGCCTATCGCTATAGCGCCGCCGTGGACGTTCAGCTTCTCGTATGGGATCCCTAGGAACTTATTCATTATGAAGTTGTTAACGGCGAAGGCCTCATTGTTCTCCCAGTAGTCCACCTCTTCAACACTCCATCCTACCTTTTTGAGCAACTTCTTCACGGCCTCCACGGGGGCGTATGGGAATTTCCAGGTGTCGACGCCTGCGTAGGCGAAGCCTACTATTTCGGCCTTAGGCCTGAGACCCATGCTCTTAACAGCGTCCTCTGAGGCGACTAGCACTGCAGCGGCCCCGTCGCTTAGCTGGCTAGAGTTCCCAGCCGTGTGGAGCCCGTCCGGCCCGAAGGCTGGCGGTAGCCTGGCCAATTTCTCCGTGTTAGTGTCTCTCCTTATTCCCTCATCATGGTCTAGAATCACTTTTCCGCTGTCCTCGAATGGCTCCACGTACCTCTTCATGTAACCCTTATCCCAGGCTTCCGTTGCCCGCCTGTGGCTCTCGTACGCTATCCAGTCAAGGATTTCCCTGGTTGCCCCGAACTCCTTGGCCGTAGCATCGGCTTCCTCGCCCATTATTTTACCAAGTGTTACATCATAGAGGCCGTCATGAACCATGGCGTCTAGTATGTTTAACTCCCTCAGTATTAAGTGTCTTATGCCCCACCTAGCGGCACTTGATAGTATAAAGGGTGCCTGACTCATAGACTCCATGCCACCTGCTACTATGAGGTCGAACGCCCCAGTTGCTATGTATTGAGCAGCCGTTATGATGGCCGTCATGCCACTCGCGCAGACCATATCAACATTCATGGCGTCGGTTGAGAGAGGGATCCCTGCCTTGATGGCCGCCTGTCTAGCAGTATTCATGCCAGTACCCGCTCTTATCACATGGCCCATTATCACGAATTCCACGTCTGATGCCTCTATGCCAACGCGCTCTATAAGCTTCTTTATCGCGAAGGCTGCGAGGTCCACTGCGGAATAGTCTTTAAGGCTTCTCCCAAACTTGCCTACAGGAGTCCTCACACCATCAACGATGAAGACCCTCCTCACGGCCACTCCCCAATGGTAGGACGGGTTTACACGGAGTTTTCAGCCAGCTAAGCCTAAGAGTATAAACATGCTCTGCAAGCACAGGCTTCAGGATTCTCCTAGCAAGTTCAGCGACTCCAGTTCGCCCAGTAGTATAGCCAGCTTGTCCAGAGCGGATCCGGGGAAGTAAGGTGCCACCACTCTAACAACAGGGATCCCGGCCTCTCTCGCCTGTTCGAGTAGCCAGACGTCCGCCTTGGTGAGCGGCCTCCCCGACTCATCTACTACTATGAACGCTAAGTCGACAGCACCAACTTTTAGTAGACTCTCCACGGCCTCTAACTCTGATGGCAGCGCGTGGCCTTCAGGATCTTCAACTACGTAGCCTGTTATCTCAACGCCTAGCCACGTAACGGCGTACTGAACCATAACAGTCGATGCAACGGCCTTGAGGCCTTTCAGGGATCCCTCACTAGATAGGATCCTCTCAATGTCTCTGGCTACTCTATCCAGCGCTACGCGGTAATGATCCGCGCACTCGGGGTTTAACTCTGCGAGCTTCTTAGCTAATGCTCTCATGAAGGCCATGTAATTCCTGGGGTCATAGATGGGATAGTGAATGTTCACCTTGCCGGAAGGAGTCTTAAGCATGGTCAGCCCGTACACATCCACTACCTTGAATACTTCTACTCCAAGCTCCTCTGCCTTGTTAGCTAAGGTCTCTTCTAGGGCCTCTCCACCCACGACGACTAGGAGGCTTGCACTCTTGATTATAGAGTAGTCGCTAGGCCTTAGCTGGTATGAATGTGGATCAAGGCCCGCTGGAACGATATAGACTACCTTGTCAGCAGGACAAGCCAGCTCTTCCACATCAGATGCTAGCCCAGGTGTGCTTGCAACTATAACATTGCCTTGGTCAACGTTTTGCTCCGAAGCCCAGAAGGGCCTTCCAGATTGAGCAAGGCCCACGATAACGATTACCAATATCATTAGTACCAGGGCTATGGAAGGCAGCCACCGCATACTGTGCACCCCTCTTAATCAACCTATATTACATTGTGCACTCATCAGGCCTTAAAGGCTTCAAATACTACACTTTCCATGGGAGTCGCTTCCAGTGTTCTTCCGTTCTCAACGCATATTTCATATTTGTGCACACTTATTAAGCTTGAATACATAAAATCGTGCACAAGGGGCCCCTGTGAAGGTCTGGGTCAGCGTCAGAGACCTCTGGATAAAGTATGGAAGAAGAGTCGCGCTGGAAGGCGTTAACCTCGACACGAGAGGACCCGGATTAGTAATAGTTATGG
>JALURD010000067.1 GCA_027057815.1 Acidilobaceae archaeon
CGTGCACAAGGGGCCCCTGTGAAGGTCTGGGTCAGCGTCAGAGACCTCTGGATAAAGTATGGAAGAAGAGTCGCGCTGGAAGGCGTTAACCTCGACACGAGAGGACCCGGATTAGTAATAGTTATGGGTCCTAACGGTGCCGGAAAAACAACTCTTCTGAGGGCACTTCTGGGTTTAGTCAAACCATTTAGGGGGCGCGTCATCATAAACGATGTTGACGTCACGGGATCCCCCGCGGCTGCTGGCAGGTTTGCAGGATATGTGCCCCAGCCGGGAAGATGGTCTACACGCTTTCCTGTAACGCCGCTAGAGCTGGTCTTGATAGGCTTGAAGCTGAGGAGCTTTCGGGGGGATCCCCTGCAGAGAGCCGCCGAGTCCCTCGAGATGGTCGGCCTTCCCCGGGAAGTCTGGGAGATCCCACTGAGCAGTCTGAGCGGCGGGATGGCTCAGAGAGTAATGATAGCACGGGCTCTTGCATGGGATCCCCTCATGCTTGTCCTCGACGAACCATTTTCCGCGGTTGACGCGCGTGGGAGGGGCGAGATAGCAGAGCTTCTGGGCCAGTTATCTGAGGAGAGACTAGTTATAGTGGCCCTACACGATCCAACGTTCCTCTTAGACTATGCGGACCTAGTAGTTGTGCTTGGTGAGGGCCGCGTTGTCTCGCTAGGCCCGCCTGAAGAGGCTCTTCGACCCGATGTTCTCCGCAGCGTGTACGGGGCTTCACTCATAGTTTTTGATGGTCATGTGCATGTGGGGGACAGCCATGTACACACGTAGCATTGCCTTGATACTTGTAGCTTTGGGCCTAGCAGGCTATGCTGTTATAGCTAGGATTAACCTGTTATGGGCCGCTGCCTTAGCCTCTGCAGGCCTGGGCTTCGGCTTCATAAGCCCGCTTGTAGCTGCTAGGAGAATGGGATTTCTTGCCGCTGCCGCGCCACATTCCGCTCTCCTTGCCACGGCTGTCGCCTTCATACTCCTAGAGACCCCGGAGTCAGCTGCTGTCGCTTCTCTCCTAGCAGGGATCCTCCTCATCTACGGTGCCGGCTACCCTGTATACAAGGGAGTAGATGCCGACTTGGTCACATACCTCTTCGTCGGATTTACGGCTGCCGCCTCCGTGGTAGCGCTCTACTATGCATCAGCAACGGGCGCCGGGTACTCTTTAGCCTCGCTACTACTTGGGGACCCACTACTGGCTACCCGTTGGGAGGCATACTACTCCCTCATAGCCGCCGGAGTAGTGGCCCTACTCTCCCTTGCAACTTACGAAGCCCAGGTGTATGGTGGAGTTGATAGGGACGACGCTCGCCTAGCCACGGGGCGACTCTGGCTCCACGACTTAGCCTTCTTCACCGCTTTAGGAATAGCCGCTGTCGGACTGATCAGAGTTTCTGGCTTCATACTAGAACACGTCCTAATATTAATACCGGCAGCAATAGCCTCCAGCATAGCCTCCAGTGCAAGGGAGGCTCTACTCATCAGCGTTGCATCAGCCCTAGCCGCCTCAGGGATAGGCGGTGTTTTAGCCCTAAGCCTCAACATAGCTCCAGCAGGAGCCATAGGACTAACTCTTACAGCCATCTACGCGGCTCTAGCCGTAACCAAACGCTAAGAACCCTGAGAGGAGGGGTGTATGCTCGTGAGCGGCAAGAGAAGGTTCGGCGTAAGCATTGGAGGCGACCTAGCAGACACTCTGGACGCTGTTGCAGAAAAACTAGGCTTAACGAGGAGTAAGTTAGTGGAGAGAGCACTCCAATTATTCCTAGAGGATCACGCCCACCTAGTCAAGCCCCACGTATGTACGGGAATAATAATGACTGCATGCGCTGAACCCCGTGGTACTACCAGCCAAGAACTCCCAATAGTCCTTGAGGAGTTCAGAGACATAGTGACAACCCATACACATACCCATGTGGGAGACTATTGCATAGACTTGATAATAGTCAAGGGCAACTCAGACCGAATTGCAAGTCTCCATAAGAGACTGCAAGCCCGCCTCCATAGCCACTGCAAGACACGCTACATACCACTCTTCATAGACTAACATAAACCCTTCAAGCAACCAGCAACAGTAAGGCGGCGTGAGGAGAGTCATGCCCCTAAGCGAGCCCCCGTGGGGCCATGAAGAACTCTGGGGTAACCGACCGCCCAGAGACACACAGGGAACGAGTTACCCATTTAACCCCGCCTAAACCAACAACGAAGAAACTTGGGCGGAGAGGGCCCGTCGTCTAGCCTGGTTAGGACGCCGCCCTCACACGGCGGAGGTCCGGGGTTCAAATCCCCGCGGGCCCACCATTTTAGGTACTTTCCATGTGCTACAAGTTATCGGTAGATAGATCTCCTATCAATCAATGTTGTTTCTTTGGTTCACGCGTGTATCGTTAGCTAGGCTAATGTAGGCCGTGTTCTGTTTGTTTCAGGGCGTTTTGAGCGGCTTCGAAGACAGGTCTTATGAATTCTTCCGGGCTTGCACCTATGATTGTGTATCCCCTCGTCTTTACTAGCTCGCCTACTATCTTGGACGCTTTATCATACTCCCAAGCCTTGAGGCCTATAAGACTTTGAGCTATTTCCTCGTCCCCATCGGCCGGGATTACTTGGAAGTCTCCTGTTAACATCACAGCCCTTATAGTCCCTTCCTTATCCACGGCTACTGACGCCTGGACCAGTTTCCTATACTTTATCTGGGCGAAGCCGTAGCGGGTTCCCTCAGGCATCGACTCCATGAATTTCCTGGTTGACCTTCTGAACTTGAAGTCTTCAGACTTGAGCTTGTCCAGGTACTTCTCCCATATACTCTCCTCACTGGGCGTTAAGCTGCCCTCCTCAACGTTCACCTTTAATGTTTCCTCGATTACTGAGACTATTGTATCCCTGAACTCGCCCGGCGACGGGATCCTTCCACCGTCCCTCTCTATCGAGGCAAAGTACTCCTGCGGGCTCGTGAACCCCTTCTCTAGGATCTTCTCCAGGGGAACGCGCAGAACCTTGAAGGGCAGTTCCGGGTCGGGGTGGCGTAGGTTGGTGAATGCGTTAAAGTATAGGGCGTGGCCCCTGGGCCCGCTGGCTATATCTACGCCTGTCCCGCAGAGCTTCTTGCTCCTCCCCTCCCCTACAGGAACCCGAATGTCATTAGGTGGAGCATAGTAGGCCTCCTTGACCCCGAGTCTCTTGACCACTTCCAAGAACACCTTACCTACCAGGACATCGAATGCCTCGCCAGCGTCCTTGAAGTACTTCTCGAAAACCCCTCCAGGCATGACTAGAGCCCACGCGCCAGTCACCTTATCCATGAATATGTTGCCATAGCCAAGCTTCCACCTCCTAACGATTTCAACACCATATTTCTCCATATTCTTTAAGTCAACCTCCCTATCGACATCCTGATAGTAGCCCATGTAAGTAAACGGCCTCTCAAACCCTTCCATAACCATCAATGTGGGCTGGAGGCTCTCTAACTCTCCCGAAGCATATGCATGGGCTAGGATGGATGCCAAGTTAAAGATATGCGGATCACAATCCATGCAGAACAGGAGTCTTAGGCTTTCACGCAAGATCTACACCATTAATTAATTCAATCGTTAAATCGTTTTTTATAACTTATCACATGAAGGGACTAGATTATCCAAACTAACGGTTAATAATTAAAAGCCCACGTTTAAGGGACCCACTAATATCAAAGAATAAAAATAATGAGAAATACATTTAATTAATTTATCGGGCTAGGTACCCCTAAGGGTCTCATAAGCTGTTGTCTTAACTACACTCAGGCCTTAGCCGTTGGCTTAGGGTTTATGTATCATATTATAAATTAAATTATAAGCTTTTAGGGCATCGCTGGAGTTCAGGACTATTATGGTGTCAACGTAGCACGATATTATTTGAGTTATGTTTATGCCGTTGTTTGCTAAGTAGCCTGTAAGGTATGATATGACACCCGGGGTTTCTATTATGTCTCTTGGGCTGACTATGACAATGGCCGTCTGGTCGTCGATAATCTCAAGCGGCTCGCCTAGGCTTGAGATTATATAGTCCTTGTCCTCGGATGAGACCACTATCGTAGCTGTTTTGAAACCCTGCGTTACTTGGATGAAGCGCGTCTTCTCGGCCAGAGATGCAGCCGTGGCTAGTGCTTTTGACATGAGGTTGCCTGGTATTGTTATGACTGTTACAGAGTCGTGAACTATTATGGCTGACTTTGCAAGTATATCCCTTATCTTGGCGTAAAGAGCGCTCTTCGTCTTTTGGGAGAGCCTATAGAGGGCCATTTTTGCCGCTGAAACGCTTATCTTGACTCCTTTTGTTTCCTCTATTTCTTTAGCTAGTTTTCTAGCGAGCTCACTTAGATTGACTATACCCCTGGATAGACAATCGGATAGGCAGGGATCCTTCAAGACCCTCTCCCTTACCAGGTGGGCGATTCCACGCTCCAATACGGAGCCCTAGAGTTACATTTGTAACTAGTCTTTTAAAAGTGTTACCATAGATTCAGTAAGGTATTTTAGAGAGCCTAGACGCGCTGGAGCAGCTGGTGTCAGAGATGTCTGTTACAGGCAAGGGAATACTTGTTCTAGCTATAGTGTTGTCAGTCGTGCTCCTAGGTATACTCGTAACGTATGCAACTGGCTCGTGGCCCTTCCATTCATGCGAGCAGCAAGAGGTGCCGGAGGACTGCAAGTTGCATTACAACCAGTTGCAAGCTATTAAAGAGAGGGGGGTGTTAATCGTTGGCACAAGCGCCGATTGGCCTCCTTACGAGTACGTAACTCCTGACGGGCAGTTCGCCGGTATAGATATCGAGCTTGCTAAAAAGATTGCTAAGGCTCTAGGGGTTAAACTAGAGATTAAGGATATGAAGTTCGCGGCCCTTTTTGAAGCAGTCAAGAGGGGGGACGTGGACATAGTTATTGCTGACGTTGCCATGAAGCCTGGCAGGCTTGAGGCCATAGACTTCACTATACCGTATCGATGCGAGTCGGGCAAGGCGATAGTGATTAGGGCATCCGATGCGGCCTCGTATACTGGCTACGACTGGCTTACTGGCAAGAAGATAGGTGTTCAGCTTGCCACCACTGAGCAAGACTTGGCTGAGCAGTATTTTGGCGACAAGGCCCAGGTTATAACGTTTGACAAGGTATACCCTGAAATGACCATGGCCTTAAAGAACGGGCAGATAGACGCTATGATCGTAGCGCCAGATGTAGCAAAGATTATAGTATCCAAGGAAAAGGACTTGAAGATAGTTGATTCAATCCCGTTCTTTAGCTGTAGCGCCGTCGTCGTCCCGAAATGCGCGTTTGACCTGAAACAAGCAGTTTCCCAGGTAATCTGGGATCTGAAGCAGAGCGGCGAGTTTGACGCCATAGTACAGAAGGAGATCGCTAAGTGGCTAGGCACCCAGGGTTAAGCAGATCCCTCAGGCGTAACTATAGTTCCCCTCATTGTTTGCCTTATGCTAAGGGCATGTAGGGGTGTTAACATTGCTCGACCTAGCTGTTACGTATGCTTCACTTATAATTCAGGGGCTTGAGAGGACGCTAGCGATTGCTGTGCTAAGCTTCTTACTCGGATTCGTTATTTCTATGGGGTTAAGCTTCGCTAGATTCCTGGCTCCGCAACCACTCAAGGCTTTTGCGGAGGCCTACATAGCATTCTTTAGAGGCACACCGCTCTTAGTCCAGATACTAATGCTCTATTTCGGCCTGCCCAACCTTGGCATAAGGCTTGACGCGTTCACTGCTGCAA
>JALURD010000068.1 GCA_027057815.1 Acidilobaceae archaeon
CGCCTCGCCTCCCTGCTCCCAAGGGCGGCCTCCAACGACCCCTACCTTGAGGCCATAGCGGGCGACGGCCGCCACTGCCACGGCTATGGCTTTGTGGCCGCCTTTAAGACTAGGGGATCCTGGCGTGTCCTGTATGAGAGGTTCGACGCCTACCCCGATCTCCCCGAGGAGGAAGCGTGCAGGGCCAACCTGGAGGCTCTCTCAGAGGCGGCCTCCAGGCTATCAAGGCTACTGGAGGGAGCCGAGGAGGCAGCCCTGATACTACACTCCAGGAGGACCCGCTCCGAGCCCCGGGGAGTCACGGGTGCCCACCCCTTCAGGGAGGAGATAACCGTTGAGACTGGCGGGTCGAGCATGCTCGCCGAGGTTTACCTGGCCCACAATGGAGGCGTTTACAAGGAGGAAATCGCCAAGAGCCTAGGCCTCGAAGACCTGGCAGGCGCCTACACCGACTCGCACCTAGTCCTCAAAAAGGTAGCCAAGGACCTCCAGGGATCCCCACCCGACGAGTTAGCAGAGAGGCTGGCGAGCTCGCTCTCCGGGATCCTTCCATATGTGAAATCAGCGCTGGACATCCTAGTAATGATAACAACGCCCGGACTCGAGCCTTTCCTAGCAGCCTTCGGCTACGTGGCAAACCCGCGAGACAGGGAGAGGTGGGAGTACTACAAACCCATAGTAGTGAGCGGCGAAGGCTTCACAGCATACATTTCAAGCACTATATGGGACCTAGCCCAGGAGGCCGGAATGGCATTCAGGGACTACAGGGTGATACAAGGGGAAATCGCCATGCTAAAACCTGGCGTCGCGGCCTTCCACCCGCTGAGCGAGTGATGATCTCACACGTGCTACGGAAGGTGGGGCAGAAACGCTTAAATATATCAAAGTGTATCATAGTATATCGGAGAATGACAGTTGACGGAGAGGCTACTGCCACCTAGGGAAGCATGCAAAAGGCTTGGAATAAGCTTCATTACTTTGAAGAGGTGGATTTATTCTGGCAAGATTAGGGCAGTCAGGACTCCTACTGGCAGGTGGATGATACCGGAGAGCGAGATAGAGAGGATAATTGGTGGGAAAGGGGAGAGGAAAGAGATTAGAGCCGTTATCTATGCCCGTGTAAGCGCTAGCGACCAGAAGAGCGACCTTGAAAGACAATTACAGTATCTCACACAGTACTGCTCCGCCAAAGGATATAGAGTCGTGGATATTCTAAGCGACGTAGCTAGTGGATTAAAAACCAACCGTAGAGGCTTAATGAAGCTCTTCAATTATGTGGTCAATAGGCGAGTAGATGTTGTAGTTATCACCTACAAGGATAGATTGACTCGCTTCGGCTTCGAATATCTTGAGTACTTCTTCAAGCAATTTGGTGTAAACATAGAAGTCGTTTATGGTGAAGAGCCGAGGGACGATTACCAAGAGTTGGTTGAAGACCTATTAGCGATAGTAACATCGTTTGCTGGTAAACTTTATGGCATGAGGAGCCATAAGAAGAAACGCTTGGTTCAGGGTTTCAAGAGTCTCCTAGTAGAGGTTGAGAAGAATGGCTAGAGTAACTAGGACTGTTATAGTGGGGAGTACTAAGCTTCCTAGGAAAGTGTTCAGACTATTCGTTGAGCTTGAAGGAATGTACCGTAACATGGTTGAGCAACTAGTGATGTATGCCGTTAGGATC
>JALURD010000069.1 GCA_027057815.1 Acidilobaceae archaeon
CGTCGACACGGCTTCGACTACATCCTCAGGGCTCCGGGGCTCGCTCTCCAGCACAATGGGGGCTACTCCGATCTCGTGAACCACGTGGGCGTCGCTCCCGCTGGTGGCTGGGAGGCCCAGCTCGACGGAGGCCCTGAGGGCTGGCCAGTTGAATGGGGGTGGCCCCCGGGCGTTCCAGCCCTCAACTGCCGCCCAGTACTTAGCGTTCTCTCTGAGCGCCTTCCCGCCGATGCTACTCCGCACGGGGTGGTAGGGGTGCGCGGCCACTAGTATGCAGGCGTTGGCCGAGGCCCACTCAGCCAGCTCAGGTATCTGGGGGCGGCGCGGGGGATCCCCGTCGGGGGTTGAGGGGCATAGGACCAACACGTCACCGGGAACAGTCCGCACGTCAACCCCCGGGACTACGATGACGCCTAGCCCTTGGGCCTCGCCGACGGCTTGTGGGATCCCGGCTAGTGTGTCGTGGTCGGTGACGGCTACAGCGGCTAGCCCCCGGGCCTTGGCTGCCCTCACGGCCTCCGCCGGGGTGGGCTCCCCGTCGCTTGCCCTGGTGTGGAGGTGCGTCTCTACCCTCCACTCCATCTCATCCTCAGCTCCACGGCCTTGAGGGCCCTCTCGGCGTCGGGTATGGCCCAGGGGATCCCGAGCTTCTCCAGGGTTTCGGGGAGGGGTACGCCGTACTCCTCGTGCCAGCCCCTGATTCTGTAGTACTCCCTCCTGGCCTCGAGGAAGTCGTCCCAGTCCAGGAATGCCTTGACCCCCGCCAGGGGGCCGTCTGGTATCGGCTCCATCCACCTGGGCGGCACCACGTCGTCGAGGGGCGGGGTCACCCAGTCGAGGACGTTGTGTATCCTCGAGAGGGCCTCAATCCTCCTCGCCGCCGCGTAGAGGTCCTCCTTGGAGTAGTCCAGGCCTGTTATAGCGTTGAATAGGTCCACGACATCGTCAATCTTGTAGGAGACGAACTTACAGAGGCCAACACTGTCGAATACAGCGTCCTCGTCCCTGTCCTCCGCGAGACTGGCCACCCTCTCCCTAGCTGGCCCGGCGCTGGGTGGCTCGTGGGGCCTAGGCCAGCCCCTCAAGTGGCTCGCGCCAACATCGGCGGTGGCGTAGCTCAGGCCATACGTCCTCCTGCCACGGGGATCCCACGCTGGCGCCTCGAGGCCCTTCACCTCCACTGCGGCCTCTCTACCCCTGCCGAGTATCTGGCTCGCCCTCCTCACCCCCTCCGCGAGTATGGCGCCCAGGCCCCTCCTGTAGGCTATGTTGACTATGAGCCTCTCAACAGCCTCTACGTCGCCGAAGCCCTTGGGGGCGTCGGGGAACTCGTCCCTCGAGATCAGCCCCTTCTCGGCCATCTCCATGGCCCACGCTATCACGTTGCCGGTGCTGATAGTGTCGAGGCCCATATCGTCGGCTATCCTGTTGAAGTATAGGACGGCCTCCCTGTCGAAGACGCCGGTCGCGGCTCCAAGCATGGCTAGATTCTCGTATTCAGCCTTAACCTTGAACCTCCTCCCCTTATACTCGTCCTCGACCTGCCTAGTACACTGGAGAGGGCAGGGCTTGTAGCGGATGAACCACTCAGGCTCCTCCACCTCGACCTCCTTAATCGCGTCACCAGCGATCTTAGCCGCCAGCTCCTGGGGGAAGTAGGGCTTCCTGAAGTTGTA
>JALURD010000070.1:0-5076 GCA_027057815.1 Acidilobaceae archaeon
ATCTATCAAGGCGAAGATGTATTCAAGTATGAACTGGGCAGCTAGGCTAGCCATCGCCAAGTAATACCCCTTGAGCTTGAAGCTGGGTAGGGCGAGTATGAAGGCGAGGGCTGCGGCTGTGAGGCCTGCTATGGGCACGGCTATCAGGACGTTGACTCCGTGCTGGGCGAGGAAGGCGGTGACATAGGCCCCCATACCCATGAGGGCCGCGTGGGCTAGCGATATGAGGCCGGCAAGGCCTAGGGTGATGTTCAGGCCTACTGCTCCTATGAGGAATATCATGAAGGAGACTGCTAGCATGAGGTAGTACTCTCCTACAATGAAGGGTAGGGCTAGCGCTATGCCAGCGCCGAGTATGAGGCCTGCCCAGTGTATGGGGTACCTCAGTATTCCCAGCTCGGCCGCGTAGGTCTCTTTGAACACCCCGGCAGGCACCGCTGGCCACCCCTAAATCCTCTCAATACGCTCAGTCCCGAAGATCCCGTAGGGCTTAACCAGGAGGATGAGTAGGAGGAAGAAGAAGGCGACGTGGCCTCCTATCCCTGGCAGGTATGTCTCTAGCAGTATGCTTGAGAGCTGCTCCACGAGGCCTAGCGCTAGGCCGCCGACGACTATGCCTCCAATGCTGTCCAGGCCGGCTAGTATGCTGGCGGCTAGCGCTTTAATCGCGTAGAACTCGATTGCAGGACTAACCTGGGCTTTAACGGCTATAGCGAGGCCCCCGAAGGCTCCCGTGAGCCCCGCCATCACCCAGCTGAGGGTTATCAGCCTCCCCACTGGGAGACCGTATCCCGCCGCTCCCTCGGCGTCCTCGGCCACGGCTCTGATGGCGGAGCCTATCCTAGTCCATTTGTGCAGGGCGACCACTGAGGAGAGAATGAAGCCGGTTATACCCAGGGATACCAGGTCATTGCTGCTGACGCTGATAGGGCCTAAGTCGTAGTAGGAGACCTGCATAGGCAGGGATGCGGCCTGGAACCTGCCGATTATATAGGTGACTCCCTTGATGAAGTAGTAGGCTCCCAGGGTTGCCCCTATCAGAGCGGCCGGGGGCTTGCCTATCAAAGGCCTCGCGAGAGTCCTCTCCAGGATGAACCCGGACGCGGCGGCCACTAGCAGGGAGGCCAGTAGTCCCTGGAGTAGGCCGTAGGATGCGGATACGACTAGTGCCACGTAGCCGACGAGAAGGATGACCGCTGGGTGGGCGAAGTTTATCGACTTACTCACCCTGTAGACTAGGTTGAAGCCGAGGGCTATGGAGGCGTAGACGAGGCCCATCAAGGTTCCCTGGACCAGGGTGCCCAGGATGACCTCCGCCTGACCGGCCAAGCCAGGCACCACCCCCAAGCCTAGAGGAGCTAGTCTTCAACGGTCACGATGGCAATGGTTTTCCTGGCTGTGACTATCCTCCCATCCTCTAGCCGCATCACTATGTCCATTGTGTGCTCCTTATCGCCCCTGTACATGGCTTCTATGAGGCTAGCGTATCTCTTCTCTATCACCATTCTCCTCAGCTTCCTAGTCCTAGTCATCTCCTCGTCGTCCGGGTGGAACTCCTTCACGAGGCTGGCGAACCGTTTAATCCTCATCTTCTCGGGTAGTCGGGAGTTTGCCCTCTTAACCTCCCTCTTGAGGAGGTCCAGCACTTGAGGCTTCTGTGATAGGTCAGCGTAGCTTGTGAACGTTATCTTCCTCCTCTCGGCCCACCTCGACACTGTCTCGAAGTCGATGTTGAGGATTGCCACGAGGTACGGCCTGCCCTCTCCTATTACCGCCGCCTCAGCAATGTAGGGGCTGAACTTGAGCTTATTCTGTACGACCTGCGGTGGCACCTTGGTGCCGTCGGCGAGGGTTAGTATCTCCTTAGCCCTGTCGTGTATGACGAGGTGGCCGTCCTCCGTTAGCTCCCCGACGTCCCCGGTGTGAAGCCACCCGTCCGTGATAGTCTTCGCGGTCGCCTCCGGGTTGTCGTAGTAGCCCTTCATCATGGCTGGGCTCCTGAGTAGTATCTCCCCGTCTTCGGCTATCTTGATCTCGGTTAGCGGGAGGGGCTTACCCACTGTATCCGGCCTGACGTCGTCGTCGGGATGCATGACTGCAATGCCTGCTATCTCGGTCTGCCCGTAGATCTGCTTCAGGTTGACTCCGAGTGCGTGGAAGAAGTATATGTAGTCGTCGGCTATCATCGCGCCGCCCGTGTAAGCCCTCTTAACCCTCTTGAGGCCAACCTTGTCCAGTACGTGTCTGTGGGATATCCAGTAGGCTAGGTATTGGAGTATCCTCCATGGAAGCGTGGGCTTACTCCTGCCCGGCCTGAGCCTCGATCTAGCTGCGTGGTAGCCTATCCACATCGCTAGCCTGTAGGCGGCCCTCTTCAGGGGGTCGCTGTCCTCTATGCGGGCCATTATGTCCTTGGCTATCCTCTCCCAAACCCTCGGTGGGCTGAAGAGGAAGTGAGGCGCTATCTCCCTGAAGTCGTGCCATAGCGTGGAGGGGCTCTCGGGGAAGTTCACCTTAAACCTCCCGGTTAGTAGGTGGAGTGCTATGCTCATCATCTGCTCCCCTATCCATGCCGGGGGCAGGAAGGAGACATACTCCCATCCATCGCCTACGGGGTCTAGCTTGTCGAACTGGTAGGCCATGGCGAGCATGCTCTTGTAGCTAAGCTCGGCCAGCTTCGGCAGGCCCGTGGTTCCACTTGTCGTGAAGAGCCCAGCGGTCATCGATGGCTCCAGGTCCCTCAGGAGCTTCTCGTACGCCCTCTCGCCATCCCTCTTCTCAACACGCCTGCCGAGCTCCAGAAGGTCGCCAAACGTGACTATCCTTGAGCCCAGCTTGTCCCTGTACTGGTGGAGGCCCTTAGCTTCGTCGACTATTATCTTCTCAACCTCAACCCCCGACTCTAGCACCCTGTCGAGCTGCTCCTGTCCCTCCACTAGGATGAAGCTTGCCTTGCTCCTGGAGAGCACGTAGCCTATCTCGTCGGGGAGGCTGTCTCTGTAGATGCCGACTGTGACTGCCCCAAGGCTCTGGGCCCCCACTTCGTAGATTATCCACGCTGGCCTGTTGAAGGTGTCGAATGCCGCCCTTTCACCCGGCTGGAGGCCTAGCTCGAGGAGCCCCAGGGCCGCCCACTTCACCCTCTCATAGTAATCACGCCACGTGTACCTCCTCCAGATACCGTACCTCCTCCACCTGAAAGCCGTTGCCTCGGGCTTTTGCCTGGATAGCTCGTAGAGCCTCCAGGGGAAAGTGGTCTCGTACGGCTCCCCCTCGCCTCCAGCCGCGAGGGGGGCAGGGGGCTCCCTGGAGCCTTCCACCTTAAGCTTAGAGGCCGACATAGGCCTGGATCACCCTCTCATCCCTGGCCACTTCCTCGGGCCGGCCCTCAGCTATCACGCGGCCCGAGTCCATTACGATGACCCTGTTAGCGATATCCATGACTACTTCGAGGTCGTGCTCGACCAGGACGAATGTAGTTCCGTGGGTCTCGTGCACTTCAATTATGGCCCTGGCTAGGTCCTCCTTCTCCTCCCTCGTCAACCCAGCCATGGGCTCGTCCATGAGTACAACCTCGGGGTCCTGCACGAGCGCCCTGGCTAGGTCGACCCTCTTCTGGAGGCCGGGGGACAGGCTTCCAACAATGTGGTACCTGTACTCGTGTAGTTCCAGGAGGTCGATGAGGTACTCTGCCTTCTCCCTCGCGTACTCCTCCCACTTCCTAGCCCATGGGAGCCAGAGGCTGAAGGAGAGGACCCCGGCTTTCCTCCAGGGGAAGAGGCCCACCATTATATTGTCGAGGACGCTCATCCCCATGAATAGCTGGCTATGCTGGAAGGTCCTGGACAGCCCCAGCTTCACCCTCTTATGCGGGGGCATCCTGGTTATGTCCATGCCCTTGAAGATGATCCTGCCCGAGAGGGGCTTGTAGAAGCCCGATATCACGTTCAGCAAGCTGGTCTTCCCCGCTCCGTTCGGCCCTATGATTGCCAGTATCTCGCCCCGCCTAACACTGACACTAACGTTGTTGACTGCAACTATCTCACCGAACTTCACAGTAACATTCCTAGCCTCGAGGATGGGCTCGCCATCACTCACGGGGCGTGCGAGGTATCGCTCGCTACGATCCCAGATGCCATCAAACATCCACTTCAGGGCCTGGGCATGCATCTAGCACATACCACCCCTCCACTCCCTGAAGGATAGCGGGGGCGGCGGCCCACCGTTAGGTTCTCTGTTATGATATAATATTATTAGGGGGTTATAAGATGTATGTATGCGTGAAACTATAGTGGGCACCAGCGGATACAGACGCTGGGCTTCTAAGGTGCTGTGAGCGGAGACCCTCAGGGGATACTTCAATACATGGTCTAATAGGACTAGGATGATGCGGGGAACTGTTACCAGCCGCCTGGCGCCTAGTTTAGCTTGTGGCCTGCATAAGCGGAGTCTACTACTTCTCAGTGGTTTTCACTGATTTTTCGAGTACCTCCCTGATTATGGATCCTGTGAGTTTGTGCAGGGACCCCCCTGTTAGGGAGAGGCCTGAGTCCACAACTATGACTTGGCCTGTCACGGCTGAGGCCTTGTCGCTTGCGAGGAATGCTACGATCTCAGCTACATCCTCAGGCTCAACTAGTCTACCGGTGATGGTCTCTGATAGGGCCCACTCGTCGGCGTCTATCCCGGTGAGTCTGAAGAAGCTCAGGCCCATCTCTGTCCTAGTGAAGCCGGCTGCAACAGCGTTCACCGTTACCCCGGTGCCTGCTAGCTCTAGGGCGAGGGCTTTGGTCAACCCGATCACTCCAGCCTTGGCTGCGCTGTAGGCTGTTAGGCCTGCGAGGCCGCTCAGGCCCGCCACCGAGGTTATGTTAATGATCCTGCCCCAACGCCTCCTCAGCATGGACGGAAGCGCCCTCCTGGTGCAGAGGTACACACCCTTCAGGTTCACGGCTATGTGTCGGTCCCAGAGCTGCTCATCCATGAGCGCTAGGGGAGCGAAGAACCCCCACCCGGCGTTGTTGACCAGGGTCCTGGTCAACAACGCCGGGTGGGGGTTCTTCGCTCCCCTAGCGC
>JALURD010000070.1:5086-5693 GCA_027057815.1 Acidilobaceae archaeon
ATTGAACAGCCTATCCACGTCACCCGATTTGGAGACGTCTGCCTGGAAGGCCTCGGCTTCACCGCCCTCAGCCCTAATCTGCTCCACAACCCTCCTAGCCTCCTCAGCCCTCTTACGGTAGTTCACTGCGACGCTGAAGCCCTCACGAGCAAGGCGGAGCGCTATCGCCCTACCTATCCCCCTACTAGAACCGGTGACCAACGCAACCCTGCCCATAAGCACCACCACGCACACGCCTCAAGCCGAGATCTAATGGGCCTAAGCCCAACTAAGGGATTAAGCCCCCAGATTACATCAAAGATTAAATATCATTTATTTTATTTTAAAATGAGTGTTGCTTTACGGTGTTGCGGCTGGTTATCGGATGGACGGCCGTGCACCTTAAACTGGGCGTAACGCTTCTCCACTAGAGCATGCAGTGCCACGGTTTGGGTGGAGGCGGGCTCGTCGAGTGCTTAAAAGGAGGGCGCCTGCTTTCCTTGATGAGGCTAAGAGGGTAAGCGATCAAGACCTCTCCGTTTTCTTCGCGGAGAAGTCCATGCAGTTATACCTTAGGACCGTCGTGGAGCGCGAGAGCAAGCCCGGGATGGCGGCTAGGATATTCGAA
>JALURD010000071.1 GCA_027057815.1 Acidilobaceae archaeon
TAGCCCCTGACAATGCTAGGCCAGCAGCTCTGCTCCCCGGCGAGGTTGACGTCGAGTTCGGGCCTCGGAGCATTCTAGAGGAGGTTGCCAGCGTCACAGGGGATGCCGCTGAGGCAGTGGAGGTTCTTAGCCTGGCAGGGTTAAGCGACGCCGTACTATACAGGGCAAGGTTCACCGAGCTGAGCACAGGCCAGAAGGAGAGGGCCAAGATAGCCATGCTACTCGCGAGGAGGCCTAACATTCTAGTCATAGACGAGTTCACAGCTCACCTCGACCCGTCCACTGCCAGAATAGTAGCCTCAAGGCTGGCAAAACTCGCGAGGAGGACTACTATGACGCTGATACTCGTTACCCATAGGGAGGAAGTTATTGAAGCCATGAGGCCTGATAAAGTAGTAATAGTGGGTTACGGTAGAGTGGTGGTCGCGAGGGGTTCAGATGCATCTTGACTACCCCTCAAGTAGACCTGGAGTATTGTACTCAAACAGCTTACAAGGCTATGATTAGCCTTAGAGTTAGGGTGTCAAGAATAACACGAGTCGCCATAGAGGAGGGGGCCAGCAGACCAGGTAGCTCCGTAAGCCCGGTGCTCCTCTATGTCAAAAGCCTAAACTCAAGCATAGACGAGTTACCTGTCATAGCATCTATGCTTGAAGCAAGTAGCAGATGGCCTGGAGGCCTAGAGCTGTATGAATACGAAAGCCTTGGGGGGGAAGGCGACAGATACGCTAAGTTCGCCAAGCTCCTAGCGGAAGCGATAAAGAAGGGTAGGCCCTTCCTTGCTTTAGTCCCCCAGCTCATGACTGTGAGGCTGCTCGAAGGTTTAAGCCAGGACATAGCCGATACCCTTGAGGCCAGCGTTGTAGCAACAGTTGAGGTTGAGAAAGAGGACTTACTATACCTTCCCCGTTACGTCAGGGAGAGTGGCGTGGAACTCGTTGTTAAGGAGAGTAGCGCGTCAAGCCCTGAGCGGGCAGAATTCCTTAAGGTGCGGGCCAATAAGCTAGGCCTGAATATTGTAGGCGTCAAGCGTTTGCCCGATAATTCAAGCATATTGAACTACGTGCTGGAGAATGGAGTCTGCACGGCTCTTGAGAGGGTGCCGGTGACGAGGCTGGCAAGATTAATGTACTCTATCTTCCAGTGTACTGGGCTGTCACGGCTAGCGGAGAAGGTAGTAACTGGCGAGGGATCCTCCGATAAATCAATTCTAACAATATACTCCTATGCCCTCACAGACAGGGTTATTGATAGGCTTCTGGACATGCTCACTAGCCTCTCTAGCCTCGGATGGATAGAGGTGGGCGGCCTACTAAACGGGATAGCCAGCTCGCTGCGCGAACCACTAATTACAGCGTTGAGGAGGGACGTTGGCAAAGTCTTAAAGCGATGGTGGTGCTCGTAAACCCGTAACGCCGGGATGAGCTAGCATTAAAGACCCCCTGTTTCGTACCGATAAGATGGCGCCTCCAGAGAAAGTAGCCGAGGCGGGCGCCGGGTGAGTAGGATAGTGCAAGCTCCCATAAGAAGGCTGCTCCTGGACATACTTAAGCCCATAAAGGGCCCTTCCATAGTTGATGTGGCTCGATCCATAGCAAGCCTGCCCGGCATTGACGGGGTAAACATAACCGTAAAGGAGATAGACGTTGACACAATTACACTCAGCATGACGGTGGAAGGGGCCAGCATAGACTTCGACATGCTACAGAGGAAGCTAGAGGAGCTTGGATGCGCTATACATAGCATAGACCAGGTGGTCGCAGGTAAAAGAATAGTTGAGGAGCCGAAACTGGAAGAGTAGCCACAGCTAATTAGGACGGCTACCGCTATAATCTACTTTGGTGCACAGTTTTGCCTGAGGCTGGATTTCCCAGAAGAGTTATAGTTGGAGAAGAAGTTGTATCTGCCATCCTTAATATAGTACAGTATTACGGACTCACTAAAGTCTTAATTGTGACGGACAAGGGAGTAGCCTCTACAGGGATCCCCGAACGCCTGGCCTCCACCCTTAGAGATTCCGGTGTAGAGGTTGAAATCTATGATGGAGTCCAGCCTGAGCCCGTCGTCAATGAGGTCAGGAAGCTGGCTGAACGCTATAAGGATAAAGGATTCGAAGCAATCATTGCGTTGGGCGGTGGCAGCGTCATAGATGCATCCAAAGCTTTAACTCTTATCCTCGCTAACCCTGACGCTGATCCAACAGCACTCGCCCCCTTCCAGCCTATCGGGGTAGAAAGGCAGAGACCACTCTTGATAGCTGTACCTACCACTGCTGGGACCGGGAGCGACTGGAGTTATGCTCTCGTTTTGACTGTACTGGAAGGTGGAGAGAAGAGGAAGGAGCCAGCGGCTAACTTTGAAATAGTGCCGCATATGGTAGTGCTCGATCCGAGTCTGCCTTCAAAGGCGCCGCGTAGAGTAGCTGTTGGGGCAATTGCCGACGCCCTCGGCCACGCCATTGAGGCATATGTAGCGGCACAGTCAAATCCTATAAGCGACGCTTTGGCCGAGTACTCAGCCAGGCTCATCTTTAGGAGTGCAAGGGAGGCGCTTGAATATGATGACATAGAGGCCTGGACTAACCTGCATGTAGCTGCTTCAATGGCAGGTGCAGCTTTTTCCAGCGCTGGCCTAGGTATAGTGCATGCAATAGCCCACCCGTTAGGAGCTGCTTTAGGTATTCATCATGGAACCATAGTGGGAGTGATTCTCCCGCATGTTGTAAAATACTACTATGAGCATGCTCCTAACGTTAGGAAAAAACTCGAGAAACTCAGAGTGATACTGGAGAGTGTTGAGGGAATGCCAAGCAAGCCTACACTATACCACCACATCATCGATCTATACCGTGATATAGGGCAACCCTACACTCTAAAGCAGCTAGGCATAGTAGAAGACCAAGTAGCCGAGATAGCAGAGAGAATTGCAGAGGAAGCACTCCATGACCCGGACATCGCGTTTGCCCCTCAAATACCGGACCTCGAAGACATGGTGGAGCTAATAAAGGGGCTAACGAGGGACCCCCTAGCCGGGTAGTACAAGATTTAACCTCGTGCTGACGACACTTCAGCTTGGAGCCCCCGCAAGACCCCCGTTGGGGGGATCTGTGAGCGAGGGGCGACTCCACCCCTAAGCCAACTTTTAAATTAGTGGAGTTGGTGGGCGATGTAAAAAGTCTAATTATTAAGACTCTGGCCTGGATTCTCCGATAGAGGTGGCTGAGAGGGCTTGGTTTACGGAGCCTTGTGGGTGGCCGGGAGAGTTCTAATAGTCTTAGCTGTTGCAGTGATAGTTGCCGGCATAGCGGCTGAAGTTGTTGGAGCGAAGGTTGAAGCTGTCTATTCGTCGGAGATACCGGTGTCAGGGCCTCTGCAGGCTGCAGCATTAATGGTTTGGTCCCCCTCTTCGGCCGGGAGAGTAGTCCTCGACCTCGTGGGGGCTAAGACTGTCTACTATATCAAGGTCCGGGGGGATCCCACAAGCTTATTGGCTGAAGCTGGCAAGGTGGGGATCAAAGTCAAGAATGAGAATGTATATCATGACTTTAGGGGAGGCGTTTTAATTGGCCAGGCAACTCTTGAGGCCGATCCACTACTCATAGCTGGGCTCGTCATGGGAGCCATGCAGACTGGTAAGGCCGTGAAGGTTGAGGGGGGCCATATAGTGGAGGACTTGGATGTTAGGGAAGGACTCATAGTTGTAGCGCTTCCAGCTGAAGGAGTCGGTAAGGTATCCTATACCGTAGACTATAAGATCGAGGGATACTCGAGGGCGCGTGCAGACGCTATCTCAGTTATGAGCATTGCAATGGCTGCACTGGGCTTCAGCTTCCTAGCCATTTATAAGCGGGCCAACGCTTAAATCGAGGGCCAGCTGGGTCCTTGCTAGCGGCGGTTTGGAGGCGGATGAGGGATGCCAGTGGAGATTACGAGTTTGGAGGAGTTCATTAAGATAACCGAGCGTGCAATAGAATGCAGGGTCAAAAAGGTTAGAAAGTCGAATGTGGTTAAAGTCAAGGCTAGGACGAGGAGATACCTATACACCTACAAGACTACTGAGGATAAACTTGAGGAAGTCCTTTCTAAAGTCAAGTGTAAGAAGATAATAGACGTAGATAAGGGGGAGGAAATAAAGCCTAAGACCTCCTAGCTCCTTTCGCCTTCTCATCCTCCTCAGGGCAGGGCAGACCACAGAACTCTACTCCTTCCTCGATCTCTGACTCAGGCTCTGGAATGGGCCTGCCGTGGGGGCACCTCCTGGGCCTGCCCAGGAGCTTGTAGAGTTCGTCGACAACTTCACGCGGTATCCGGTCGCTTAGTAGAGTGCTGACTCGCCTGGCCTCCTCGGCGTCGAGGCCAACCTTGCTTAGAAGGGTCTCAAACACGCCTACTTTCCAGAGGTACTCCACCAGCTCCCTAAGACCCTTCTCAGTCAGTCTAGCCCCCTCACCCGATCGAACTTCAACTAGGCCCTTGGAGGCCAGCCTTCTCACCATTATGCTCACTGTTGGAGGCGTGACATTCAGCACTCTAGCCAGGTCGCCTATTCTGACATAACAGCCCCCAGGCAGCCCCCCGAGCCTGTAGATGGCTCCGAGGTAGTCGTACATTCTGGAGGGGCGTCCCCACTCTCCAGGCATAGCGTTAAGGCACCCGTGTTTTACAGTGTATTAAGGAGAGGCAAAAAGTGTTTGTAACAATTAAATAGGTGTTCACCGGTCTCCCGTCCTTGTAAATTTCCTCCTATCAGGTTTAGCGGAGTGCGATCTAGTTATGTCGATGTGAACCGTAAGGTCTATGCCTTTAGACTCTAGGCTAGTGACTGCTTCGTCAGCCAGTATATCGGCGGCCTCAGGCGGCATACCTTTCGGCGGGACAATGACGGCGTCACCGTGATACTTGCCAGGAACGACACGTCTAAGCCTGAGCCTGTGCACCTCGAAGCCCCGCGCCTCTAGCTCTCGCCTTGCGAGTCCCAGAGCTTCGGCGTCGGCCTTGTCGGAGAGGCTCATTACCAACTCGCTGGCGTGCTTTGCCGACTCGTATATGATGAATGCCTCTATTATCCACGCTCCAATGTAGTCTATGAGATAGCTAAGCGTGGCTCCGCCTGCTGCCGATATTATTGAGATGGTGCTCTCTAAGATTTCGCTTGAAGTGAAGGCGGCTACGGATGCTCCTGCAGGGCCTACTCTACGATACGCCATTATGGCTGCGAGGTAGAATCCAAGGCCCACAACAGCGTAGAGTGTTGCTTCAGCGTCAACGATATAGTGTCTGGTTGTAGCCAGTACAGTGAAGCCGACCCCAGCTGCGAACGCATAAACAGCTAGGGTATAGGACACAGCTCCATAGGCTAGCCGTCCATGGCCATATGGGTGGTCAGAGTCGGGGGGAGTCGTGGCCCTTCGCAGCCACACTACGAGGAAGATACCTGCAAGCACTGAAGCGATGCATGTAACTCCGTCGACGAGAAGGGCCTTGGAGCCGTAGAGAATGCCCCCAAGTAATTTTACCGCAGCACCTGCCGTCGCTAAACCCAAGCCGATTATTGCTGTGCTAACTTTAGCGTCGTCCAGCCTAAGGCACCTCCCGTGTATATGTCGGCTTGGTTCAGAGTCTTTCTAGGCGCCTTGGTGGGCTTGGTGTGACTGGCTCCTTTAAGGTGTTATGATTAAATAGAGGGGTGCACTTCGAGCCTCACGAGGCCCCGTTCATGTAGCTTCATGACGGCTTTAATGACTTCCTCCTTGCTTATCCCGAACTTCTTAGCTTCAGAGGCTAGCTCGTTTATCTGGAGCTTTCCACGCTTTCTAATGGTCATGTATACGAGTAATTCCAGCTTAGTAACTCCTAAGGCGCCGCTTGCTATGGCCTCGTCAAGCATCCTGACGGCATCAGCTAATGCAGTTAATGCTTGGTTGAGTCTCCCCTCACGGGCGTGCGAAGTAGCGGCGCGAGCCGAGATTTCCGCTTGGGAAACAGTCTCTGTAGGCGGAGACTCGAATGACTCCTGTATGACCTTAATCTTCTCTATGATCGTTGATGCCTCCGCTTCAACCGCCTGGAGTAGATCCTTCTTTGCATTTAGTAATGTCGACGTTAGGCCTGAAATCCTGTTGATTAGGGAGTTGAGTTCATCGATTATGCCTCCAAGCCTAATTACTGCCCTCTCAGCAGCATCAACCGCCGCGCTAGACCTAGCTGAGGTCATTAAATCTATTAGGTCTTTGGCGTTGCTTCTAAGCCTCTCCGCTAGTTCAACGGCTTCTGACGAGGCTTGCACGGCCTCTTCTGCGGTTTTGCTGAGATTTTCTATTCGTTCCATAAGACTGGGCGGGAGTGACTCTTTGGTTGCCCTTAGCTGTTCTAGCAGGGTAAGAGATCTCGACTCAAGATTCTTCGCTTTAACTATTACGGTGGTAAATAGGTTTTCGATGATACTGACTTTCTTTTCTGCCTCTTCTTCTAGCCTGGCAAGAAGCCTCGAGTTGGATGCTAATGATTCTAGTTCTATGCGCATAGCCTCGACTGCTTGCAGTATACCTCTCTGATCGCCTGTTACGTCGATGCTTGGGGGCTTTAGGTTTGAGAGTACCCTGCTGAGTCCCTCTCTTTCTAATCGAGCGTAGAGTGCAATCATCTTTGCAAGTTCCGCCTTAACTCTGCGTGCCCCTCTTGTAAGACTGGCAGCTTTTTTCTTCGCCTCCTCTAAGACCATGGCAAGGATAGCAGCAATAGCATTGCCTCCATGGACATTACAGTCGGCCTTCATCATCCAGTTTAATACGTCTGAGGGTACCTTGCCTTCCTGCAAGTGATCCGTGACTTCAACGAGTCTCTTCTTGACTTCATCCTTTAGCTTCGGCCATGACAGAGCTTCTGCTTCGTGTTTATAGTATTTGTATACTTGTTCCACGAGGTCGGCTAATCCCTTTGCTCGTTCTTTAGCGGACTTGCTGAGGGTTCGGAGGGCTTCTACCTCGGCTTCAAGTTTTGAGGGCCTGAAGTTCTTGAGTTGCCTGAGGTTGTTTAGTAGCGCGGTCTCGGCGTTCTTTAAGAGGGAATAAAGTAGTTCGTCGAGTGAGTTCAGTGCTTCAACTATAGCTTTATTCCAGGTAATGGTCTTCGACTTTATCCACTCTAGCAGAACTATGTACGTTGATGCTGTGGCTACTTTACCGTTATTGAGTACCAAATGAGCTAGAAGCCCTGCCTCGACGTCTCCGAGGTTCAGCTCGCCAAGTATGGCTCTACTTGCAGCCTCTAAGGAGTCGGTAGCTCTTATCGTTCTAAAACCGCGTCTTAGAGGCTCTTCAGGCTGTCCGGCAACTCTAGCTAGGGCGGCGTAGATGTGGAGGGCTCTCAGCGCCTCATTCCGCGCTTCTTCAGGGAGCAGGAAGTTATCGATGCTGGCTCTCTGCGAGATCCTCTTAGCTACCGCATTCGTGTCAAGGACTAACTCACCGCTTAGCAGGAGCCCGTCAGATTTGAGAATTTCAACGGCTACACGAGCGGCTTCAGCTACAGCTTCAGAGCTTGGTGGTGCTGGCGCGACTTTTGAAGCCCACTCAAATGGAGCCCAAGACTTACTCAGACAATTACTCGGAACTGTAGCTAGAAGGCCTTGGACTCTCTTGACTACATGCTCCAGATCATCAACACCGCCAAGGGCTTCAGAGAGGAGCGCTAGCATTGTTGCAGGGTGCACGGTTGAAGTGCTCAACATGGATACCGGAGGATTAGGAGGTACGAGTACCCCAGCGCTTCCCAGCCTAGAGGCGAGGGAGTCCAGCAAAGCAGGAATACGTAGTTCTCGAGCAGCTGATGTTAATTGAGAATCGAGGGAGGCCCAGTCAACGCCGGGTACGTTAGAGGAGGCTAAGTATCCGGTGATGCCTAGGAGTCTTATTAGACCGAACGGAGCCTTCACTATGACAATATTAGGGCAGTCCTGTGGAGCCTCTCCTTTCCAGTCTTCCGGGGCCACCGCAATGACTACTCGGGTTTCACCGCAGTTAACGTTAATGCTAGCATCGTTTGTTATAGTTACAACCGTAAATGGGGCTAGGTACGTGCCGCCAGCCCACTTCAGTTTAAGCCTGTTTGCCGAAGTATAGCCGGCAACCTTCAGAAGTCTCGTCATGCCCTGGGCTACCAGTTTGTCGAAGCCTCCTTGGTGAATGGCTTTCGAGACTGCAGCGTAAACAGCGGCTGCCACGCCAGGATCTCTAATGAATGGCATGGGCGGCGCGGTCAGTCTAGGATAGAGTCTCTCGAGAGACTCCAAATCTGCCACTAAAGCGTGACCCGAGTCAACTCCTCCAGCGGCTTTGGCTGCCTCCTCTAGGGTATCCCTTGGGATCCCTCTCCACCCAGTCACAGGGATAGTGGCGGCCCAGCCCTCCAGCGTGGGATGAACTAGCTCAGCAGCTGCTTTGGCGGCATTTTGTCTGCATTCAAATGAAGAGCCGCAGGCGGACCTCGCGGCCTCCTCCACGAACACCAAGGGGTCTAAGCCTTTAAAGAGTACAGCCTCCACGACGCGGATACCGGCTTGGGCAGCGCACTCTGCTGCTCCAGGGAGTACTGGCGTGAAGCCTCCCGCTGCCAGTAGGGTTATCTCCTTCAGTCTGCCACATGATGCACCGACGGACTTGATCCTGGCAAGCGCGGCTTCATCGAAGCCCGTGAGGGCTACGCCATACCTTGAGGGTATGATTGCTTGTGAAAGGCGTTCTAGCACGTAGAGAGCCTCCAAAGGGCAGGTGCTGGCTCCTAGGTCTCTGAGTAGTTTTAGTGCAACGCCCGGGTTACCGGCTGAGGACCAGTAAAGCGATGAGGCGATTTCAGGCCTCGAGAATAGCTCATTCAACCCGCTCAGGCCAACAGAGCGTGCAGCCTCTGAGATTAACTGGATAATCTCGATCTTTGAGAGGGGGTTTAACTCGATTATCGCCACTCTCCGGAGGAGCCAGCCAAGCCTCTCCCTTGACGCTAACTCAGCCCTAAGCCTATCAAGGGATGCTGGCGTGAGAGCTACAGCTAAGTGAAGTCTTCCCCTAAACCCTTCACCCCGCGGGTCTCTCGGGTCTAGAAGGGCCCCAAGCGCCTCTAGCAGTATCCACGCACTGCTACCTGACAAAACAAGGTCTTCAGCCTGGTCCACGAATGCTATGACCGGCCCGGTGGCGCCTCCCACTAATGTTTCCAGGATGCTCTTAACACTCTTACTCCGCGACTGCTTCAGTATGGCTGGAGAGATTACCCTAACCTTGAATCCATGGCTTTCTGCAGCCTGCTTCAGGATACTGGCAGCCAGGCTTTTACCTACACCCCACTCGCCTACAATGAAGAGTACGCCGCTATATCCCTTTGGGAGCCCAGCAATCCACGAGGATATAGACTCTGAGAGCCTGCCCCACGAGGATCCTCTATAGACTGGTGACCCTTGCTCCCACGCAACAGCCAGCCCGGCGAGGCCTTGGCAGCTAGCCACCTCCAGCCCCCAGCTATGTAGTTATCACACATAGTGGGTGCGAGTATAGGGGGTGAACCGCCCACCAGAATAATTTCAAAATAAAAGGTAGTACTATCGGGAACCATTTTTAGATTAACCCAAATAAATAAATTCCACTGGCCTGGGCTGTGAGAGATAGGGGTGCACGTCTATGCCCAAGTTCAAGGAGCTAATTTACACTCAAGAGGAGGCCCCGGAGCAGGTCATCTCAAAGGCCGAAACTCACACCCCTAAGATAGAGGCTCCCGACGTCGTCAAGAAGGGTGAGCCGTTCGAGGTTAAAGTGAAGGTTGGACCACACGAGATGAAGGCTCAACACTCCATAAGATATGTGGAGCTATGGTTCTACGAGGAGGGCAGAACATTCAACCCAGTAAAGTTGGCGACCATAGTCTGGGAGCCAGACTACACAGTCGCAGAGGCTAGCGTAAAGGTAGCCCTCAAGAAGAGCGGGACGCTCTACGCAATAGCATACTGCAACCTCCACGGCCTATGGGAGGCTAGAAAAGAAATCAAAGTAGAAGAGTAGACGCGCAGACTCAATCAAGGTTGTCCCCTCGCCATATTCTTTCTCGTGACTGACAAGTCCTACTCCCGGTGCCTGAGACCGTGAAGTATAAAAAGGGGACTACGACGTCGTTTTTAATGTTAGAAGATGTGAAACGAATCGTATGAAGGAGGGGCCCTTCCCTTGCATGAGATGTACACAGTCTTAGCGGAATACTATGACTGCATATACTCGGCGTATCTTTCCAAGGTCCCTGATATGATAAACTCTGTCGAGGAAATCTTCAGCGTTCATGCGAGGATCCCGGTGAAGAGGATCCTAGATCTCGCATGCGGGACAGGAGGGCCCACAATAGAGTTAGCCCGGCGAGGCTACGAGGTGGTTGGTGTCGACGTTAATAGAGAGGTGCTTAGAATAGCTGAAGCCAAGTCCAGGGCTCTCGGGATGAATGTACGCTTCATCAAAATGGACATGAAATCGCTAGACCTCGACGAGATATTTGATGCAGCCACAATATTCTTCTCGAGTATTCAATATATTGGCCCATGGAGCGAGCTAGCGTCGTTTTTTGGGAAGCTCAGAAGACACGTCAAGGAGGGTGGAGTGGTCGTTTTCGATGCCATGAACCCGCTCTACCTGTATGCAGCTGAAGGTAAACCCGTAGCCTGGGACGTGCAGTGCGAGAATGGAGATAGACTATTCCTCATAGATTACCGTGAGGTGGACCCAGTCGCCCAGACTATGAGGTTCAAGAGACTCGTCCACATTATGAGGGAGGGTAAGCTAGCCAAGGTGGTTCTTGTCGATGACCTGCTATACTTATACACTGTGAACGAGTACAAGCTGGCTATGGAGAGGGCGGGCTTTGAAGTCGTTGCAGTCTATAAAGGTTACCAGGAAGTCAGAGGTTGCCCCTCTGAGAGGAGGATAGTAGTTGTAGGTAGGGCGGTATAGAAGCGCTCTCGGCGATGTTTAGATATATTTGGCTCCGAGTCCCGGGATTAACCTTCTTGAGGTGCGCTCAGCCTTGAAGCTTCCGGGTTACTCCCCTCTCAGTGGCAACGTTAGACTCTACGAAGTAGGGTTCCACGAGATAGTGGACTTCTTCTACAAGCTAGCCGAAGCCGCTGATAGGCTTAGAGAGGAGGGCCAGTGGATGGCTTACGGTCCCGAGCGGCTCCCAGAGACAATAACAATACCCAGGGCGGGGACGCTGAGGGTGAAACTGGGCTTTCCAGTCTACCAAAAGGGCGGGGTGGTGATGGATGTCACTAACGTTGAGCAGGCCGAGATAGCTGAGGATGCCGGGGCGGTCGCCGTAATGGTTCTGGACAAGCTTCCCTACGACGTCAGAAAAGCAGGTGGCGTGGCAAGAATGGCCGACGTCAAGGTGATAGAAGAGGTTATGAACAGTATTACTATACCTGTCATGGCTAAGGTTAGAATAGGCCATTACTACGAGGCTGTTATACTGGAGACTATAGGCGTCGACATGATTGATGAGAGCGAAGTACTCACGCCCGTCGATGAGAAGCACCATATAAACAAGTGGCTATTCAAGGTGCCATTCGTGAACGGCGCCAGGAATCTAGGAGAAGCGCTTAGGAGAATCGCTGAGGGCGCGGCGATGATTAGAACCAAAGGCGAGGCCGGCACCGGGAACGTTGCAGAGGCTGTTAGACACATGAAACTAATAATGGGCGAGATATGGGCCTTGCGCTCAATACCAGCTGAGGAGAGGCTCAAGAAGGCGAGGGAGCTAGGAGTCCCCGTAGAGCTAGTCGATCTCACCGCGAGGCTCGGCAGGCTGCCGGTTGTGAACTTCGCTGCAGGCGGAATAGCGACACCCGCAGACGCGGCTCTCATGATGTGGCTGGGAGCTGATGGCATATTCGTCGGGAGCGGCATATTCAAGAGTCAGGATCCGCCTGAGAGGGCTGCAGCTATCGTGCTCGCCGCTAGCCTATGGGATGACCCCGAGAGCGTAGCCGAGGCGCAGAGAATGATTAGCGAGCAGAAGAGTATGATGGGCATCGACATTAGGAAGCTGAAGCCGGAGGAGCTCCTGCAAGTTAGGGGTGCAGAAGCTTGAAGATAGGTGTTCTTGGCCTTCAGGGCGGCGTATACGAGCATGTATACATGCTCAGGAAGGCCTTCGAGGAGGAGGGTATCCACGGCGAGGCGGTGGTGGTCAAGAAGTCATCGCAACTCGAAGGTCTTGATGGTATAATCATACCGGGTGGCGAGAGCACTACTATAGGCATAGTAGCTAAGAGAATAGGCCTACTCGACCCTCTCAGAGATGCAGTTAAAGAGGGCTTGCCAGCCTTCGGTACGTGCGCTGGTGCTATAATGTTAGCTGAAAGGGTTACCGATAGAGTAGTTGGGGAGAAGAAGCAGCCGCTCATCGGAATCATGAACGTTGAAGTGGTTAGGAACTACTTTGGAAGGCAAAGGGAGAGTTTCGAGATAGATCTTGAAATAGAGGGTGTGGACGGGCTGTTCAGGGGTGTATTCATCAGGGCGCCAGCCTTCACGAAGGCCTGGGGATCAGCTAGGATCATAAGTAGGATAAACTATAACGGGGAGACCGTTGGAGTCGTAGCGGTACAAGGGCCGCATTTGGCCACAGCGTTCCACCCCGAGCTTACAGGGGACACAAGGCTTCACAGGATGTGGCTCAGGAGCCTCAAGGTCTAGCAATATCTCCAGGTTTTCATCATCTTTTCTCGAGCACAGCTATGTAGAAGCCTGGAGTGCCATGCTCAGCAGGCCTGAAGCGTATGCCTCCATAAGCAGGTCTGGCTCTCTTAACAGCCCATCTCGGGGGGTCCACAGGCTTCAATCCTAGGCTTTCTGCGTACTCCACGTTCGCCTCCGCCTCCTCCCATGTGAGCGTGCATACGCTGTAAAGGACCCTCCCTCCAGGCCTGACGAGTTGAGCTGCAGCGTCTATGAACCCCCTCTGATACCTTGAGGCGGCAATGACGTCTTTCAAGCCCCTCTTATCGTAAACCTTCGGCCTCACCCCTAGATTGCTGCAGGGAGGGTCGACTATCACCTTATCGACCTTACCCTTGAGGCCCGAGAGCGGCCCCGGCAGCCGTCTTGAGTCGCCAGCGATTACTTCGACCCATTCAAGCCCCAGTCTTTTCAGGTTATCCCTCAGCTTGCCGACCTTGCTAGGCCTATCAACTGCAAGCACCCGGGAACCGGGCCCCGCGAGCTGGGCTGCATAGCCCACCTTCCCACCCGGCGCTGCAGTCAAGTCTACAATGATATCGCCGGGCTTGGGGTCAAGGAGCTTAACAGCTACCATGCTTGGAAGGCTCTGACCATACACCAGGCCCTCCTCGAACCCCGGTAGATCCCTCACCCTCGGCGCCTTGAAGCGGGGGTTTGTCACCTTCACAGCCAAGCCCTGCCTAACCCTTCTAATATCATCGTAGCCCATAACCGCGACTCCAGAACCGACTATGACCCCATTTTCCGATACTATTGTAACCCTGACGCCTGGCCTAAGGCTACGGGGGGCATAGACTACGCCGGGCGCGTAGAGGTCGCTACCCATCAGGACGGACTCAGCGGCCCTTTTATCTACAACAACTTTAACGTCGTAAACCGGGACTTCAAGGGGACCCTCTACGGGGTGCCAAATGGCTTCAGGCACGTCGGGATCACGTTCGAACCTCAAGCCTTGTTCCCGCAGTAAGCCTAAATACTCGTCCACGTTAACCTTGAGAGTATTTACTCTAACATATAGCCTACTAGTTGGGGCTAGAAGCGCTGAGAGTTCCCTACAAAGGGAAGAGGGGCTGCCCAGCACAGGCTCAAGCCGCTCAATTAACCCGTGGTCATACTCGAGCGGCGTCCCGCAGATTCCGCTCATCTACACTATCACCATACCCTGTCGCGCTTCAGCATTATACCTGGAGGGATTGCGCTGGTGCTAGCCTATCCCTAGCTCCCTGGCCCAGTATACGACTGCTCCGTGAAGCATTTCCGCGGCCACCGAGGCTATTATTAGGGCCATAAATCTAGCCATTGCCTTGACCCCATTCCTTCCCAACACCCTAGTGATTAGTTTAGCAGAGTATAGGGTGGCGGCGACTGTAGCGGCGCTGGCGAGGAATGCTATTGTTACGAGTGCGGGGTTCTCAGTCGAGCCCAGGTGTATGAGTAGGGTCATAGTTCCGGGTCCTACGATCATTGGAGTTGCGAGGGGTACAACGGCTACCTCGCCGGGATCCACTTGCCTACTCCTCGGGCTCCCCCCGAGCATGTCAACGGCTATGTACATTAGTAAAATGCCGCCTCCAAAGCGTAGCGCTGCCAGGCTCAAGTGATAGAACTCGAGTATGAGCCTTCCGGCGAAGATGAATAGTAAGCCTAGGAATAGTACAACGGCCATGCTCTTCCTGAGCACTGTGCGAGCTTCCTGTATGGAGAGCTCCTGAGTCAGGGTGATGTAGTTGTTCACCGCAGTGAAGGGATTCATTATTGCCACTATCTGGCCATAAAGCAGGAAAGCCTCACCCAGTGCTTCCTCCAATCCCACGGCGCGCCGCCCCCAAAGCCAGAGGCTCGCCCCCGACGCATAGGCATACATAATTAAACCCTACCAAGAAGGAGTCACGATAGTGGGGTGTGAATTATATGCCCCGAGTGCTCATTGTAACTGCGCCGGGCTTCGAGGACGTTGAACTTCTCTACCCTTACTGGAGGCTTGTAGAGGAGGGTTTTGAAGTTGTAATAGCAGCGCCGCAGAGGGGTAAGGTGAAAGGTAAGGTAGGCTATGAGGTAGAGGCTCACATATCGTTTGACGAAGTAAAGCCGGAGGAGTTCGACGCGCTTGTCCTTCCCGGGGGTAGGGGGCCCGAGAGGGCGAGGCTACATCCGCGAGCCAAGGAGATAGTCAAGCACTTCGTCGATGCCGGCAAACCCATAGCAGCCATATGCCACGGACCCCAGTTACTCATAAGCGCTAGAGCGGTCAAGGGGAGGAGGCTTACGAGCTACCCAGGAATAAGAGACGACATAGAGGTCGCGGGCGGGATATGGGTTGACGAACCCGTGGTCGTTGACGGGAACCTAGTCACAGCAAGGATACCGCCTGACATGCCCTTCTGGATGAGAGAGTTCATAAGAATACTAAGGCAGAGGCACCCGAAACCATGAGCGCTAGGGAGCTTAGATAATTCCCCTCAAGCCTAGTAGTTACCTTTTCGGGGGCGGTGAGGAGAGTAGTGGGCGGGGAGGCCCTTGGGGTCTATGACCCCGGAGCCCGCCGCACCTGAGCCCCTATAAAGCAGTCATAGAAATCGTTTCTTATTCGAAGTTATATCTGACTGCGGGTACTCACACTACTGGTGCCGAGAATGGCGGATAGAAGGTTTGCAAGGTACAGCTTACCTAATCTACCCTACGGGTATGACGATCTAGAACCATATATCTCCGGGGAAATAATGAGGCTACACCACCAGAAACACCACAAGTCATACGTCGATGGAGCTAATGCGGCCCTCGAGAAGATAGAGAAGCACCTAGCCGGAGAGGCTCAGATAGACGTGAAAGCAGTACTCAGAGACTTCAGTTTTAACTATGCCGGTCATATAATGCACA
>JALURD010000072.1 GCA_027057815.1 Acidilobaceae archaeon
CACGACTACGGCGCGGAAGTGGTCTCCTACCAGCACCAGATGCTCGAAGCGGGCCTCTGCGTCACCACGATCATAGTGAAGGGATCCCCCACCTACACTGCACCCCTCGCTAGGAGCCTCAGGGGAGTCAGAGGTGTCATCGAGGTGAGGCTCCTAGGGGTTGCCTCAATGAAGAAGCAGGAAGAGGAACCCGCCTAGAGGAAGGGCTCCACCATACGGTCAACAGCGTGTATCGGCGGGAGCTCGGAGATCCTTTTAGCCTGGAAGGTAACCATGACCGCGTGCTCATCAGGCAGGTATGCCCAGTCACCGCCACGTATCTTAAGGCCTCTAGGGGGCTCAACACCCTCCTCAAGATAGTAGTAGACCTCCATTATCACGCTCCTCGGACTCCAGTTCAGCCTAACCTTGTCAGCAAGCAAGTCGCTACCCTCGAGAGCCACTAGCTCAACCTCTATACTTGGAGCATCGGGGTCGAACTCAAGCGTCTCAAGCTCGAAGCGGCCAACAGCTCGGAGCTTCCACAAGAGAGGCTCCAGCACACCCCTCCAAGCCTCCACTCCATAGTAGACTAGCTCCTCGAAGACACTGTCAGCCATGTGCTCCTTCTTAACCCTAAGCTTACTCGCTAGATCCGCAAGGATACCCTTATAACTGGCGACCACGTCGATAAGCTTCGACGCCGCCTCCTCAGCCGTAACACCGAGGGTAGTAGCTATCTCCTCGAAGGCCTCGTAAGCCTCCCTGGAAAGTTTAATCCTGATTTCAATCTCACCTGATCCACTCAAACACATACACCTCCGCGGGGGACGCGGCTCGTCATGGGGTGGATCCAGCCATCACCCCGCCCATACCCGCGGGCGGGCTAGCTTATTGGAGTCACCACTCACAGCCGCGCCCTACACCTATAGGAATTGCCATGGCGGTTTTAGCGGTATCTTTCTAGGCCATGATTTAGGCTTCGATTACTATTCGGGGTCTAATTTAATTTAGTGGAATTTTGAAGAGTTTCTTAACAGGCAGAGACGGCATAGACACCTTTAAATCCTTACCTTGTTTTTATGATATTGTTGGAAGGTGGGTATAATGAATAGGGACCAGGCTATAGGGGCAGCACTTACGATAGGGTCTATAGGCTTCCTAGTTGTATACGTCTACCTCTTGTTCTTCACTGACTATAGCATGTATGTATTGAAAATAACAGCTTTAGTTGCAGTAGGCGGAGTTGCTGGCATACTAGCTTGGATAGGCTACACTTTAGCTACGACACCCCCACCGAAGCCCATCGAGGAAATTGAGAAGGAGATTGAAGAGGAGCTTAAGAAGCTGGAGCAGGAGCTCAAGGAGCAAGAAGAGAAGGAAAAGCCTGAAGGTAAGGGATCAGAAGAATTAGAGGAGGCGAAAAAGTGAGAAGTCTCCAGGTTCAAAAGACGAGGATAACGCTTTATCCCTTAACTATGCTTCGTGTATGAGTAGCACAATAAAAGAAGTCACTCACCTATAACCCTGTCTTTGAAGTATTGAAATATTCTATTGTTGCCTTGAGGCCCTCTTCCAGTCCTACCTTAGGCGACCAGCCTAACTCCTCGCGGGCCTTTGATATGTCGGCTACGCTCCTCCTTACGTCCACCCTCCTAGGTGGCGCTCTCCTGGGCTTGGGGCACCTGCCCACTAGGGTGCATAGTAGCCTGAAGAGGTCGAGTACACTCGTCTCCACACCGCTTCCAACGTTGTATACACCTGACGCCTTGGCGGTGAGCGCCTTTACGTGGGCCTCTGCAACGTCTCCCACGTAGACGAAGTCCCTCGTCTGGAGGCCGTCGCCGTATATGATGGGGGCCTCCCCTGATAGGAGTGCGTGAATGAACTTGTATACTACTCCCGCGTAGGGGCCGGGCCTCATCCTGGGCCCGTAAGCGTTGAAGACTCTAAGCGCTGCCACCCTTAGACCATACTCCTTCCTGTAGATGATGGCCGTCTTTTCGGCTGCCAGCTTGCTTAGACCGTAAAGGTTGACCGGCTCCAGGGGGTGATCTTCCCTGACGGGGAGACTCCGGGGCTCGCCATACACCGCGGCGCTCGAGGTGACCACCACAGCGTCTACGTCTAGCTTGACTGCAGCCTCCATAACGTTAACTGTGCCGCCAACGTTAACCTCCATAGCCTTAAAGGGGATCCTCCGAGCCTCCTCAACACTAACCACGGCGGCTAGGTGGACTATCCCCTCAGGCCTCCCAGGCAGTGAGGCTTTCAACTCCCCTACGAAGCCTCGGTGAGAGACGCTTAGCTTCAAAAGCTCCACCTTACCAGTTGACTTAGCATGCTTCAAGTTGGCCTCCGAACCGCTGGATAAATCGTCAACTATAACCACTTCGAACCCCATTGAGGTCAGCTTATCCACAACATGGCTCCCAATGAATCCAGCACCACCGGTTACTATTACCAAGCCCAAGGCGCTGCATCCCATTCAAGCAATACTTGGGGGCCCAGGCAAAAAGGCCTGAAGACTGCATGTCGGCGCTTAGCGTGACACTCAAGTAGTAGGTAGCCTAAAATGCATTAGAGAAAACGGCATCTTCGTGAGACCTCTATGGGTGGTATCTGTGGGTGAGTATAGAGAGGTAATGAGTGGCGTGCGAATGAGGCTAGTTCACTGTGACGAAGGGTTACTAGTGGTTGAAACCGTCCTAGATGAGGGTAGTGAAGTCCCCAGGCACTCCCACAGCTCAAGCCAGCTAACCATTCTCCTCGAGGGACTTCTACTCTTTGGAGTCGAGGGTAAGGGTGAGCGTGTGCTCAGGCCCGGAGACTACGTCATCGTGCCGGGCGGCACTGTGCACTGGGCTAGGGCTCTTAGGGCCTCCGTAGTCCTCGACTTGAACTGGCCGCTAACACCTGAGAGGAGAGAGTTAGCGGAGAAGCTTGGTGGTTGCAGTAGGGCTACCTTGGGAGGCGGCTAGATCCACCTTTTACTCCTATGATACCATTTCAGGTTCTTGTAGCTACGCTTGGTCTTGCTTATGCCGAGGTAGAACTCTTTTATGTCCTTGTCCTCCCTCAATACTTCGGCTGGCCCCTCCATGACTACTCGGCCGTTTTCTATAACGTAGCCGTAGTCAGCTATCTCAAGCGCCTTCTTGGCGTTCTGCTCGGCTAGGAGCATTGTTATCCCCTCCCTCTCATGGATCTCCCTTATCGCCTCATATAGCATCGTGACTAGCTTGGGGGCGAGGCCTAGGCTAGGCTCGTCGAGTAGCATTATCCGCGGCTTCGCCAGGAGTGCGAGGCCTATTGCGAGCATCTGTTGCTCTCCGCCGCTCAGGTAGCCCACCCTCACGTTCCTCCTAGCCTTTAGACGGGGGAAGTACTGGTAGACTATGTCGGGGTCGCCTCCCCACCTATAGAGGACTGCGTCGATGTTCTCCTGGACGGTGAGCTCGTGGAATATTCTCCTGCCCTCGGCCACGTATACCAGGCCGTGGCTGCTGATGTCATCGGGGTCCCTGTTAGTGATGTTCTTGCCCTCGAGTACTATCTCGCCTTTAGTGACTCTGCCCCTCTCGAACTTTATGACGCCTGATATCGCCTTTAGCAGGGTGCTCTTGCCTGCCCCGTTAGGGCCTATTAGGGTGGTTATGCTGCCCTTCTCCACGCTAAGACTCAGATTCTTAATGACTAGAATGAAGGGGTGGTACATTATCTCGACGTTCTTGACCTCAAGCATGGGGGGCATAACGGGACACCCCAAATAATGTAATTAGGTGCGGAAATAAAAAGCTGGATGTGATACTAGTGGGATAAGCGTGCCTCACCCGCCACCCTTGGCGGTGATCATGGCGCAGTCGATGCCTTCAGGCGCCTTCTCGGGTCCTATCAGCTTGAAGTTACCGTTCTCGTCAAGCAGTACTAGGTAGGCCTGCTTGCTGGGCACATGATAGCCTGGGCAGAATCTTGCAGGCGCTACGAGGCCCTTGAAGTCGAAGGGCTCGCCCTGGCAGGAGGACTCGAGGGCAGCCTTCAAGGCCTCGCCTCCCTTAGTTAAGAGGTCCTGCGATGTCGTCCTTTCTATCGCCTGTACCAGGAGCCACGCGCTTAGGAAGCCCTGTAGGAACCGCAGGTTGACGTCGCTCTCGGGGATCCCTGCGGCCCTGGCGGCTTCATAGACCATTGTTATGCCCTCAACTCCCTGCTGCTTGGCTATGATGGGGTATATGAAGGGGGAGACTCCCATGACCTTGCCGAAGCCCTCCTGGCCTATGAGGTCTTTGCTTCTCTCGTCGAAGCCCCACACGTTGGTTATCATCACGGCTTTTAATCCGTGTTTAGCCATGGCCTTGGCTGCAAGTGAGCAGCTCGTTATGGTGTTGCCGCACCAGACGTAGTCGACGTCCCCTCCAGTCTTCTCAATGAGAGTGAGTATGACTCTATCGGCGTCGGCTTCAGTGGCCTTCAGGGGTAGGTCTATTTCAGCCACTACCTGTAGACCCAGCTTCTGAGCGGCCTGCTTTATCGCGTCTATAGGGCTCCTCGAGTAGGCCACTTTGGTGTCATATAGTAGCGCGAGCTTGGCTCCCGGCTTAGTCTTAGCCACCCAGTTTATCGCTATACACGCTTGCGTGCTATAGTCCGGTGGAACGTAGAAGTTGAACGGCTTAACCGAGAGCTTTGCAGAGTAGCTGGCCGATATGTAGACTATCTTATCTCTTATGATGGTGTCTGATAGCTTCTCGGTATCCGCCGTACCCCAGCCGAGGACTGCTATCACGTTGTACTTGTCCCTGAACTCCTTATAGTACTCCTCGGCCCTTGTAGGGTTGTAGGCGTAGTCCCTCTTAATCCACTCTAGCTTGACCCTGACCCCGTCCTTGGTGTAGATGCCCTTCTCGTTGAAGTATTTGAGTGCAGCTATGACTCCCTGAGCGTATGAGACGCCTACGTCCGAAGTCGGGCCGGTCTCATCCACGAGGACGCCGATCTTGATTGTTATCTCCTTCGGGGCCGTCGCAGTTGGAGTAGTCCCGGTTACGGTGGCTGCCGGGGTCGTTGTAGTGGTAGTCTCTACTTCCTCGCCCCCGGGGGCTCTGGTGAGGAAGTAGGCTGCCCCGACTAGGATAACGAGTAAGACTACTGCAATAGCCACATACCTGGATGCCGCCAAGGCTTCCCACCAGCCCTGGGCCTAGGAGGGTTTCCCACCGTTTCTACATCCCACCAAGATTGGATAATATATTTCTTACTCTTTTAGGAGTATGTTACACGTGTATCGTGAAGGTATTAGCGGAATAGGATAAGGACCTCGGGAGCGTTGGATAGCCTGGTGCATCCGGCTAGTAGCTGTATGGCCATAGCCTCAGGTATTCCTTTATCCTTCTGAGTACTGCGATTAGGCCTTCGGGCTCCAGTATCATGAAGGCGGCGATTAGCCCACCGAGTATTATGTACTTGAGGGCGGCTGCGATGTAGCTTACCATAGCTGTTGCCAGTAGTGACTCCAGTAGCGTCCATCCCGTTCTGACGACCAGCACGCCCAGGAAGCTCCCCCAGACTACTCTGCCTGGGCCACCTATTAGGACCATGCCTAGGTATTCTATGGAGCCTTCGAGCGTGAAGCCCTCCCAGCCGATGCCCGTACTGTATATTGCGTATATTGC
>JALURD010000073.1 GCA_027057815.1 Acidilobaceae archaeon
TTAAGGTACCAGGTGACTCTTCCCTCGTTGAGCCTTACAAGGGTTCCCGAGCCTTTATAATCGAAAGCATAGAGGTTAATCCTACCCTCCCTGAAGGCTGGGACGAGTAGTTTACCATCCTTAAGAGCGCCCCCAACCCCAAACCTTTCAATTGATAGGAGGTCCTCGAGGATCTTTACTATCCTCGGGTAAGAACGCTCGACCAATGCGTTCACCATGGATTAAAGGTTTTGGGCCAGTTTTATAGCCGTTTCAAGGAGGGCTGGACCGCTATTAGGCTAATGCATCCGTTGAGTGGTTGTTATGGAGGCTATGGAGCGGGCTCGGCAGCCAGAGGCTTACCCTTTACTGCGATGTGTTTGGGCTCCTCGACTTTTCTAAGTATGAGGGCAGCATATGCGGTGGCGGCTACAAGTAGGATGGTGCTCGCCGCGAAGGGAGCCCAGGGCGCTAGTGCGTCATAGAGGTAGCCCCCGGCGTATGGGGCCGGAGCCCCCATTAGGCTCCTGGCAGTGTTGGCCGCCGCGTAGGCGCCGCCTGAGCCCCCGGCGACCCTGGCTATTAGGGTGTTATAGCCTGGAACCCATGCCGCTATACTCGCGCCCATGAGGATTGCTGCCAGCGCGACTCTCTGCCAGGGCTCTGGGGTTGAGTAGAGGATCGCGGCGAGGGATCCAGCGGCCTCACTCACAGCTAGCATCGCCCAAGAGCCTATCCTGTCCGTGGCCCTGCCGGCTACGGGTAGGAGTAAGGTCTGGATTACCCCGGAGAGCGTGATTATGTATCCCACCTGGTCCTCTTGGTAGCCTGAGGCGTAGAGATGCGCGCTGAGCATGGGGAACCAAAGGCTCCAGGCAAATCTGTCCAAGGAGACGTATCCTAGCACTATGGCGAACCCTCTTGGTGGGCGGGCCAGGTACCGGTAGGCTTCAACGACGTTTCTGGGCCTTGAGGGGGAATCCACAGGCCTACTCATTATAACGAAGGCTGCGAGGCCGACGAGTGTAGTGGCTGTCAAAGCTAGGAATGCGTCGTGGAAGCCTCTGAGGCTAGCTATTAGGCCAGCCGCTGTTGGCCCCGCAGTCCTCGATGCGCTGAATATGCTACTAGTCACGCCAACCGCAGATCCGAGGCCCACTCCTCCTACGCTGGCTGCGAGGAAGCTCATCCTGGCGGGCTGGCCTGCGAGGAAGCTGAGGAGGAATAGTCCATAAGCGACTCCAAGCCAGGCAAGGCTAGTCGAATACGCAGCTATCAACGGCGCAGCGGCGAGTAGGACGCCTGTAAGTGCAACCATGAGTCTTGGGCCATACTTGTCTATTAAGTAACCTATTAACGGGAGAAAGACTGACAGAATCACCCCAGACGCTGTGATAACTCCCCCTATAGCGTTCATCGAGTACCCGAGGTACTTCATGTACATTGGGAGGAGCGTCATGAATCCCCCTACAGCGACTCCCCTCAAGGCATTAAACGCTGCTAGCGCGGCGACGTTCCTATTCCACACGCCCCCCAAGTCTGGCACCGATATATCGGGCCCACCACCATCCAGAGATTAAGGCCCTAACCCTACCTCCACAAGTCAACCTAGCAGGGCACGCTCAAGTACCTAGAGTCGGCTAAACAGAAGCGGAGAGGCACGTCCAGGTCACGAGTCACACCTATCCTATGAGACCTTGAGACTAGCCGTCCCTCAGGCGGACCCGGCGGTCCCATAATCTGAATAGGGGATCCCTCCTCGTACACCGGGACTCCGTCGAGGCCTTTGTCTATCTCCAGAGCTCTAGTCAGCCTGCCGGGCCCTTTAGGAGGCTTCTCAGGTGGTATCCCCTCGAGAGGCTCACACGCTCTAAGGAGGACCGCGCCCCACCCTCCCGGCTCGTGGGCTACTATGTTGATTAGCCATTGCCTGTGAATTCCATAAACTAGAGTCAAGCCTACCGGGCCCCTTAGCCTCTCAACTATTCTACCTCTACGGTGCCTGGCTGCCCTCGACGCTGGATCCCACGGGCCATAATAGGCCTCGGTTTCCACGATTCTACAGGACTTAACTGCGCCGTCGCTGATTCTACGCACTAGAATAGTTCCAAGTAACTGAAGGGCCACTACTGACGGGTCGCGTTCATAGAACTCTCTGGGTAGCAACCTCAACCAATGCCACCCAGCGATCCCTTATTCCATGTCCCTTTATGGACTCTGTCTGAATCGATACTATACACATGCAACGAAGGTGGCGCTCGGCGTTGAAGGTGTCGAAGAAAACAGTATTAATACTGGTAATGGTGGTCGTCGCCTCCACTGGTTTAATCATGGCTGTTCTACGTCCTTGGACCCAGCCTGTGTACCCGGAGGCAGGATGCCCCAGAGGCCGTGCATTACTAATCGATGCACTAAGCACTGAGTTCCCTAACCCGGACTTAGACGAATTCATCGTAAAAACGCTTGAAGACGCTGGTTACAGTGTAGACTTCTATAATGGCTCGCACGCTAGCTTGGAAGTTTTTAGTAAACTAGCCGAGTACCAGGTTATCATCATTAGATCACATGGCGCCCTTGATTATGTAAAGCTGCCTAGCGGGGAAGAGGTCGAACTTCAAGGTATAGTCACCGGGTTGCCATGGAACGATTCATACAAAGATCTAGCAAGGAAGATGCTAGTAGCTGGGGCCAGGCCATTCTATAACCCCGATAAGCTCTACCTAGCATTACTCCCAGGCTTCTTCGAGAAAGAAATGGGTGAACGCTTCTGCCCAGGCTCCGTTGTAATTGTCGCGAGCTGTTTCAGTCTTTCAAGCCCCGATTTATCACTAGCACTGGCGAGGAAGGGATTAAGCACCTACATCGGGTGGACCGGGCCTGTCTATCTAGACGAACTAGACGAATCACTCAAAATGCTCGTAGAACTAGTATTCGTGGAAAACATAGGCTGGCTCCAAGCAGCCAACCAAGTCAACACTGCTATACTAAGCGAGAACCCTTACGGCACAAGTATTGGAGTAATCCCATTCAAGTAATTGAAGTAACGTTAAAGTGTAGGCGTGCCTAGCCCAGCGATGCATCATTGTCACTAGCTTCCCGTTGAAACGGAAGAAAACCTGAGGGCAGTATACGTTACACTTAGGATTACCTATTTTGACTTCTCTTAATTTTCATTGTAAGTATTGCTACAATCACAAGTACGGCTGCCCCAACGAAGGCTATGTTCAGACTTGGAGATGATCCTGTGTATATTTCCTCTATGCTAGCTCCAATCGTTGGCCTAAACACGAAAAGGTATAGACTATCAACCAGTTCACCACCACTCGCTATTATGCTACCATCACTCGATACCGTAACATGGTCTGAGAGGGGCTCACCCGTTCCTCCATAACTCCACATGAGACTCCCGTTTACCGAATCCACCACTAGCACATAGTCTCCGGTTCCGGCCACGACGATGCCTCCGACCTGATCTACTGCTATATCCGTGAAGTTGCTCGACGTAAAGCTCGACGCTCCAGTGTATACAGCAGTTGGCGTTGGTCCAGTATTAGCCCTTTGTAGCAGAGTGGAGTCTCCGCCCCTAGCTCGAGCTGGTTGAGACTCAAAGAGGTAACTGGATGGATTAGCGTAGATTATTATGGAGTCCGGCCCTGTGATATTGTTCAGGGCTGCAGCTGCTATCTCAGCGCCACTCGACAAAACTACATCCGCGACCGCCACGCCGTCGAGTGCGGCTGCCCACGAGTTTAGGGTCGAAGTGTCTATGAATTCTATCACTCCGAGTCCGGGCATGTTGTAGGCCATCACAAGCGACGAGCCGTTAGCTGACATTGATAGACCTCCTAGACTCAGCACCGGATTAGGTGAAAGGAGCTGGAATAGCACGTCGTTTACTGTGCTTGCTTGAGTGGAGTTTGTGTAGAAGTATAGATGCGTGTATCCCGTCGCGTTGACTCCAAGTGCCGCTACTTTTACTCCATCATAGGATATGCAGACATACTCCAAGAGGGCGTTGACTAGATCTGACCATGTGGGGTTAACCATTGTACCAGAGAGGCTGTTGGTATTATTCCAGTAGAACACATTGTTTCCCGTCCCTACAGCCACAACATGCTGGCCATCGCCGGAGACCGCCAGCGCGTCACTTTCAATAGCCCCTCCGAGATCCACGCTCACCCAGAGCGGGTCGGGCGTTCCTGATAGATTCCTTGCATTACTCCAGAATACCACATAAGAGGATAGGCCGGTAGTGTAGGCCGCCACAACTTCATCCCCACCCGCTGACACGTCTACAGCAGTAACCTCGCCGGAACCAGGGCTCCACGACCATAGGAGATTACCGTTTCCATCGAAGACCTTGACGTGAGTATGATTGGACTCAACCACTATAGAGCCGTCATCACTAATAGCAAGGTCTTCAACAGGATCCGGTATAGACCATAGCGGGGTCCACAATCCACTGGCTTCCACGGCGCTAGTTAGAGAATACATCACCACAAATAATAGTAGGAGCATGGCAAGTATTTTTTCGTGCACCTATGCACACCTCAGACATATATATTATACATACAGATATGTTTGCAAGCTATATTTATATTTTCTATTACTAGACCTCATGAGGAAGCCGCGTAGTTGGTGAGGCCCTCAATAAAATCCCTGGCATTTTGCCCCGTTTTAACCGCTATAACTAGGTCTCCTATATAACTATCGCAATTATTCCCTGAGTAGCCACTGCCTGTTTTACGGGCGTTAAAGGCGGAGAGGCTGGCTATTGGCTAAGGGCTTAGCGGGTATTGGGGTGAATGGTGGATTGGAAAGTAGGGGAATTAATGTAAGAAGCGGGTTTATTGAATACATTAAAGGAAGGCTTTCAAGCGTATTCGGGCCTAAAGGATGGCCTGAATGGTTCGGCGGGATACTTCTTGGCATAGTGAACATTGTATTCCTTGCCTTAGCCCATAAACCCTTCAGTATATACACGGGGTTCTACAACTGGGGAGCCCATATATACCAAGCGATTGGAGCCAGCTTCTCTAAAGCCGTCGAGCCCGTGTTATCTAATGTAACAAGTGCGGGGGACATAGGTCTCTTCTTGGGAGCCTTCACCGCGGCTTTGCTGGCTGGCGAGGTTGCCCTCAGGAAACCGGCACGGCTGCTAGACTATGGGGAAGCTGCGCTCGGAGGCTTTTTAATGGCGCTTGGCGTGGTCTTCGCTCGTGGCTGCAACTGGGGAGGCTTCTTCTCCGCTATTACAGCGTTGAGCCTGCACGGCTACATAATGATGATAGGCTTACTCATTGGAGGCTACATAGGCGCCTTATACGTCGAGTGGAGAGCTAGGAAGGAGGAGGCAGGGCTTGAACTAGAGCTCCTAGAGGCGCCCCAAGCAATGGCGAATGGAGGGTACCCTACGAGTCTAAAAGCCCCCACCGCCGGGTTCCCCTATAAGCTAGTAGGTCTCGTAGCAGCCACGGCGGTATTGGCGGCACTACTATGGGTGGCCAACACTCTAGCTGGGCCGGTCATGGCTGGAGCCATACTTCTGGGATTCATTGTTGGAGTCGTCCTGCAGAGGGCTAGATTCTGCTTCGCCACAGCTTTCAGGGACATACTGAGGGGGAGCGGTGAGTTCGAGA
>JALURD010000074.1 GCA_027057815.1 Acidilobaceae archaeon
GTCCGCGTCGAACGGGTCTCCTGACCCTGAGGATTAGCGTGTCCCCCGGCTTCACCTTCAAGAGCTCGGCTGCACTACCCTTGTTGACGGCTATCTCCAGGAATCCGAAACTGTTCTCGTACAAGACTAGCTTTCCCTCATCCACGTCGCTGAAAGTCCTCCCAGCCATGGCTCTCCAGGAGTAGCCTCTACCAGTCACTATCTCGACCTCGGCCCCCTCGGGCAGCGCTCTCCTAGTACTCAGCGCCACATTACCGAACTTATCGATGTAGACGACCTTAACTGTAACCCTGTCCTCGGACTCCTTCTCCCAGACAACATTCAGCGCGACCAGGCTATCCGGGTCCACCTCTACCCCCAGCCTCGAGGGTTCTTCACCCGTGGCTACGAGGGCCGCGGCGGGTGTGAAGAGGTCCCTGCCGTGGAATGTGTGGGAGACCCTCCAGCCCTCGAGGAAGCCGGGGCACCTCGCCCTCTCCCTTACAATGCCTGCAACCCTGTCAGGGTCTAGGACGTACACTCTCGATACGCCATCCTCCACCGCTGCTGGGTAGAGTACCCCATTGTCGGGGCCTGCAAAGTAGTAGTTCCTGGTCTCCACCAGCACGGGCCTCCTAGGCCCTCCCACGCCGGGGTCTACTACCACGGAGAGTGATGACCCCTTTGGGAGCCACTTGTAGGTTGATAGCGTGACGTAGGCCCCCTCGGTTATGCTGAAGTTTGGGATGGAGTGGTCTAAGTCCACTGGCTCCGCGCCCAGGCACCTGGCCACGGCTCTGATTATGCCTGTGTATGGGCTGTCGCCGAAGTCGGTTATCAGCCCGACGATGCCCGAGGTCTTGCCCGGCAAGATTGCACCCTAATAGGAGGGAATGCCTTGGACGGTTATTTAACGTGGGCTCGGCGGCGATGCGTGCTATGAGTGGTAGCCCATAATAGGCCACGCCAACCCCGTGGATGTGGTGCAAGGGTTATGCCGCTATACGCGTTGAAGCAGCCGCCGGGCGACTGGTCCAGCGATGTCGAGCTACTTGTCGCCGCCGCGGTCAACAGGAGGAGACTCGTTGGCGTCTACTGGCTCCCGGGCTCCAGGAGGCTGGTGGCGGTCTTTAGGGATCCCGTAGACGAGTGGGGAGCATTCGAGAGGGTCAGCCAGGACGAGGTTAGGCATGGCTATAGGATGGAGTGCCCGAGGGGGTGCGGCTTCTGCTGCGCCCTCAACAGCGGGGCATTCCTCCTCGACGTCGAGCTGGGCAAGCTACCCAGGTGGGCGCGCCGGGTAGTCGAGAGGCAGCCCTACAGGGAGGTCGAGACGAGGCTCGGGAAAGTCAAGGTCTACAGGCTTGGCACTAAGCCCGGAGGCGCCTGCGTCTTCTTCAACCCCGAGACTGGAGGGTGCAAGCTCGAGGAGAGAGCTGGCAGGGACGCCAAGCCCATAATATGCAGGCTGACCTACTGCACCCTCTTTGCAACCAGCAGCGAAGGGAGGATGCTAAGGATACCCGGCAGCCAGGTGCCAAAGTACAGGCCAGCCACCAGGAAGGAGTGGGAGGAGGCACTCAAAGAGCTACGTAACCGCTGGGTCTCAGCGTACAAAACTATGAGGATACCGTCGAGGGGCGCGGGGGGAT